>CAMDAQ010000039.1 GCA_945888705.1 Singulisphaera sp. GP187 | reverse complement strand
CCGCCGCATCGGCGGCTGGCTCACGCAGGCACCCGCGTGGCGGGCCATGCACGAGCAGGCGCTGGGTGGCCTGCAGTCTCCAGCGGTTCGCTGGAGCGAGTGAATCGCAGCGCCGGGCTCGCTTCACTGCGGCGTGCGATCACCGTGCGATCGGCCAGGTCAGCGTGGCGCGAAGCCAGCAACTGAGAGACTAGGTGCGGGCAGTTGCAATCGCGCGACAGGTGCAGGAGCCCGATCGCCGCCGGGTCGGCGACCGCGCGGATCCGATCGAGCGCCTCCATCGCCTGGTCGTTCGACAGGTGCCCGTGTCCGCCCATGATGCGCTGCTTCAAGTGCCACGGTCGGGGGCTCTCGCGCTGCAGCGCCTCGTCGTAGTTGCATTCAAGGCCAAGCAGGTCGACGCCTGTGAGCGCCTCGATGAGTTCATCGTGGACGGAGCCCAGGTCGGTCGCCCATCCCACGCGACCTGCCGGAGTGTCGATGATGAAGGCCGTGCTGCCGTCCTCGTCGTGCGGCGTGCGCACGGCGCGCACGCGCAGGTGTTCGCCGAGCGCGGCCTCGCCCTCGATCACGTGCAGGCACGAGCGCGGAATGCCCAGCGCCAGCGCGCCGGCGAAGTGCGCGGCGCGCAGGAGCACCGGCACGCCGCGGCGAGCGAGCTGCGCCGACCAGCCACGGTGCCAGTGGTCGCCGTCAAGGTGGGTGAGCAGGATCGCGCCGAGTTCGGTGCCCGGCGGGCAGCGGTGCAGCAGCCCCTCGCGGACCTTGCGCGGGCTCAGGCCGGCATCGAGCAGCACGACGCGGCGCGTGAGCGAACCGAACTGCACGATGGCGGCGTTGCCGCTCGAGCCGCTGCCGAGCATCGTGATCGAAAGCTGTGCGCCGTCCATGGCGGGGGGAGTGTAGGCCCTCACCCCTCGTCGCCGGTGCGCCGGCCGCCGCGCAGGCAGAGGCCGCGCTTGGAGCCATCGATGAAGCGCAGGTACTCGTCGACCAGAGGATCGCCGGCGCGCTCGCGCACGGCTGCCACGCGCGTGCTTGGCAGGCTCTTGGACAGGCACAGCGTGCGGTAGATCCAACGCACCGTGTCGATCTGCTCCGGCGTAAAGCCGTTGCGGCGCAGGCCGACCACGTTCACGCTGCCGCAGAAGTTCATGGTGGTCACCGTGAACCATGGGAGCACATCGCGCACGCTGCCCGCGTGGCCGCTGAGCATGGCGCCCGTGCCCACTCGCACGAACTGGTGCAGGCTGGTGTTGCCCGACATGAGCACGCGGTCGGCGAGCTCGACGTGGCCCGCGAGCAGCGAGCCGCTGCCGATGATGCATCGGTCGCCGACCTGGCAATCGTGCCCGGCGTGCGAACAGCTCATCCAGTAGGTGTGGTTGCCCACGCGCGTGGGCTGGTCCGTCTTGGCGCGGTGGATCGCCACGCCCTCTCGGAAGGTGTTGTGGCTGCCGATCTCAAGACCCGCACCGGGCTTGTCCCAAGGGAACCCAACGTCCTGCGGCGCGAACCCCAGGCAGCAGCCGGGGAACATGATGTTGCCATCGCCGATCGTGAGCGGACCCGACAGGTGCACGCCGGCGATGAGACGGTTGCCCGCGCCGAGCGTGACGTTGCCGCGGATCGTGCAGTGCGGGCCGATCTCGCAGCCCTCGCCGATGGTGACGTCGCCCTCGATGTCTGCGCTCGGGTGGATCATGGTCGACAGGACTGTAGTCGTAGACTCACGCAGCGTCATGGAACCCGTCATCCAGGATCTCGGCCGCATCGGCTACGACGAGGCGCTTGCCGTGCAGCGCGCGCTGCATGAGCGCGTGGTCGCTGCGCGTGACGGCGGCCCCGCAGAACCGATGCACTTGCTCGTGCTCGAGCACGATCCTGTGGTCACGGTCTCCAGGCGCCCCGGCGCGGCCGCGAACCTGCTGGCGACGCCAGCGATGCTCGAGCGCGCCGGCGTGAGCGTGCGTGAGACCGATCGCGGCGGCGACATCACCTATCACGGGCCGGGCCAGCTGGTCGCGTATGCCATCTTCGACCTCAATCGGCTCGGCATCGGGATCCACGGCCACATGCGCTTGCTCGAGGAGATCGTGCTCGGCACGCTCGCGAGTTTCGGCATCGCGGGCGAGCGCGATGCCACGGCCACCGGTGTCTGGGTCGGGCCCGAGCCCTTGCGCAAGATCTGCGCGCTCGGTGTGCGCGCGAGCCGCTACGTGACCATGCACGGCCTGGCCTTGAACGTGGCGCCTGACCTGGCGCACTTTCGGCTCATCGTGCCGTGCGGGCTGGTGGGGCGGCCCGTCACGAGCATGGCGGCAGAGCTCGGTGCATCGTGCCCGGGATTCGGTGCGGTGCGTGATGAACTGGCCAGGCAGGCGCAGCGGCAGGTCAACGACCTGCTTGACCGAACGCGTGTGGCCAAGGGCGCCGACTGACCCCGATGCTGCGGGCCGCCACGCCCGTGCGGTTCAGGTGCCGGGTTCAGCGGGGGCGTCGTCGTCCACTTCAGGGAGCTCAGGCGGCTGCAGCGTGGTCATGCGCTGGAAGCGCTCGAAGAGCGCCTCCACGCGATCGGACAGCGTGGAGGTGGGCTCGAGCGCATCGCGCGGCAGGCCCAGGTCCTTGAGCAGGTCATCGTTGAGCTCGACGAGGCCGTCGGCCCAGAGCAGCGAGGACTCCTCGAAGGTGTCGGTGTATTCGTCGTCGGGGAGTTCGCGGCCCCAGAGCGCGCTGCGTTGGTGCACGGCCGAGCAACCGCGCGCCTGAGCCACGCGTTCGATGGCGGCGGCCACATCGCGTTGCGCCGACCGGGCGCGCTCGCTGAGCACCTTGTCGAAGGCTTCGCTCACGGCCTGATGCACCTCAGAGAGGGCCATGCGTGCGGTCTCGACCGCCTTCCACTGCTCGTCGGTCGGGCCGTCCTCGCCGCCGGAGAACGCTTCGCGCTGCGCCTTGAGGAACGCCTCGTTGGCCTTCTGCCAGCGGTCGTCGCTCGCATCGAGCGCAGCAGTCATCGCCTCGAGCGTCGAGTCGCGGTAGAGGTAGGCCTGCATCACGCTGCGCGCATCGGCGCAGCCGATGGCGCCGGTCGCGGCGGCCTTGGCGGGTGCGGGCGGATCAGCGGGCGTGGTGTTCGCCGTCGCGTCATTCGACACGAGCCCCCAGGCGAATCCGAACGCAAGGGCCGCGGTGAGGGTGGTGACGACCAAGGTCGTGGTGCGCATGGCGGTTTCTCTCAGTCGAGGGTGATGTTGAGTTCCTTCGCGACATCCTGCGTGATGTCGATCGACTCCGGCATGGTCACGAAGGTCCGTGCCTGCAATTGCAGGAAGACGCTCGCGGGTTCACCGGGCTCGAGCGCGTCGGCAGGGGGAATGAAGCGCAGCACCAGGTCGATGCCCTGGCGGTCGGAGACGACCTGCGTGGCTTCGCGCAGATCCTTGTAGGCGCGGTCGTATTGCTCGGAGAAGAGCTTGGCCTGCGCCTCGCGCATGCCGCGCGACCAGACCTCGAACTCCTGGCGGAAGCCACCGATCGCCTGCTCGGCTTCGGCGCGCTCGGGGCTGTCGGGCTTGATCTGGCCGTACTTGTCGCGCAGCTCGGCGAAGCGGCGGTCGAAGTCCTCGCGGCCCTTGCGCTCTTCCTCGGTGATCGCGTCGCGCTCGGCCTTGTAGCGCTCGCCCTCGATCACCTTGTTCAGGATCTTGCTCACGTGCAGCGCACCCATGTTCCAGGCGCGTGCCGAGCTGCCCCAGCCGGGGCCGCCGCCGCGGTTCACGATCGCCAGCGGTTCCTTGCCGTCGGTGCCCGAGAGCAGCAGGCGGTCGGCCGGCCCGAGGTCCGTGGCGGGCACGGCATCGGCGACGACGGTGCGCGCGGGCAGGGCGGTGACGAGCAGGCTGGCGACGGCGCCGGCACAGGCACCGACCACGATGGCGCTGGGAAGCTTCATGCCGCCGATGCTAGTCCGCGGTGACGCGGGGCACAGGCTCGCGGGCGTGCCAGAGTCAGGCCCGCGGTTGCCGTCGGTCAGTCGTGGAAACCGGCGGCTTCCCGCACCAGGAAGAAGCCGTTGTCGTCTTCGTACGGATCGGTCGCCAAGGGTGCGAGCAGTTTGTCCGCGTCGACCCAATCTGCGGCACGAACTGCCCGCGCTGCCCACATCCGGTGCTCAAATCGCTTTGACTTGAGACGTTTCACGATGTCTGCCTTCGGCTCCTTGGAGGCAGCGCTCCATGCCCCGAGTGCTTCAGCCGCGCGGACCTTGAGCTCGGCACCGCACCGCGGGACAGCACCCTCGAGCCAGACCGTCCGAAGGGCAATGCCGAGGTCAGTCATGCTCTTCTTGCGTTTGGCCAGTGCGGTCATCGTGGCTGCGGTCCGCTCGGAGAGGGACGCTGTCAAGGCTTCCAGATGGGCCTCGAGTTGGTAGTCGATCTCTTCGTCGCTGGTCCGCGCGAGCGACGCAACGAGCTCCTTGAGTTTCGAGGCATCCGTGAACACCACATCAAAGGTGAGATCGAGGTCGGACGGCATGGGGCAGAGGGTATCGAACTCGTCCGCACAAAGGACTGGTTGCAACGGTCAGATCCGGGAGCGTCTGGTGCTAAACTCAAATCATGAGCGCTGAACAAAGTGTATCGCGAGACCCCGTGGAAGCCTCAGGACTGCGATGTGAGCGTCCAAACGACGGTGGTGAACCCAGCGTGGAGCAACGCAAGTTTGAGTTGGAGCTTCGAAAATTCGACCTCGATGTACGACTGGGCAGGCAGGAGTACCTCCTTCAACTGTTCAGTCATGCGGCCGACCAACGCATGAAGTCCTTCAACTTCTACGCTATCGTGGCCGCCGCTGCGATCGCGGGTTCCATCGCTGCCTTCGAGAAGTGTCCTTGGCCAATTGTGGTGGCCATGGGGTTCGTCCATGTCACCATGGGACTGGTCTTCTGCATCGTTGACATTCGAAGCTGCCGATTGGTGTCGACGGTACGGCGCGCGTTGAGGGAGCTCGAGTCGGATCCATGTTTTGTTGTCACAGACCGCGTGATGCAGGTTGATGACGGCAAGGTTCGAGGGAAGCGTGACCCAAGCCAGGGCTTGGATCGGCACCCCGTCCGACGACTGATCAGTCAGTGCTGCGGTCACGAGGGCGCTTCCTACACCCGAGCCTTCAACTTCGCTTTCACGATCCAGATCCTCGCGGGCATCGGCTTGGCGCTCGCAGCGGTGTGGCTCAAGGGGCCTATGGCCGCGGCGGGCCACTGAGCGTCACCTTGCACATCCTCGCTCCGGCCTGTGCGGAAGAGCTCACCCCGATCGTGGATGGCTGACTTCATCGAATGCTGCGGATCGGTCCTGATACTGATGTTCCACTGGGGTTGATCTTCCAGATCTGCGTTCGGCCATCTTTGCACTGCACCACGACCGTGTCGCCCTGCACGATGGCCGAAACCGCGTCGGCCCCGAAGATGTGGACGGGCGTGCTGGTTGGGAGCAGCAGCAACTGGACCTTGCCGTTGACGACGCGAACGACGTTCTGGCGCATGAGGAAGACCCCGTGAAGAGCGGAAGATGGTCTGCGGCGATTGGACGGCCGGCTTGCGGGCACTACCGAATCGAGATCCCCGGTCCGGCATCGGGATCCCCGAATCCCGAGCGGGCATCGTACGACGATCCGTCCTCGCGAAGATAGGTCGACTCGGTGCGGCTCCACACCAGGCAGCGGACGAGTCTTGAATAGGTTGGGTGGTCGCGGGCCCATGACAGGATGTCGCTCCGATCCGTCAAACCATCGGGAATGGAGATGCGCTGCCACACCGTTGGCATCATGCGCACCATGAGCGAGATCGGGACAGGCTCGCGAGCCCATGCTTCCCATTCCGCTCGCGCGTTGCGCCGCTCATCGCTCTCCAGCGCGGCGACCGTCTGAGGAGAAATCGCGAGTGCATTCGCGATCCGGCCGAGTTCCGCGTCCGAGGCGACGGTGTCGCCGTCGCGCTCGAGCTTGGCGATGAAGTTGCCCCCGGCTTCGCCGCTCTTCCAGCCGGCCCGCAGCGCCAATTCGCCGGGACGAAGTCCGGCCGACTCACGCGCCTGACGAAGGAATTCGGAAAGTCTCGTGGGCTTCATGGGTCATTCCTCGACTCGGCGCGGGCGCGCGTGATGCGCGGAACCGATTGGCCCGACCGCCGCGACGCGTTCCGTCCGTCGTGGCGGATTGTAGGATTCAGGGATTCCCCGGAGGTCGTTGGCGATGCCAATGAACGAAGAGCAGATCAAAGCCGCCATCGTGCGCATCCTTGAGTTGCCCGAGTACCAAGGTGCGTGGTACGGCGCATCTGACAAGGCTCAGCGCAACACGCGGGGCAACGGCGTCTTCGACGCGATCAAGGCGATCGCCGAGCGTGACCTCGATGCGGCGGCGACCGGAGGCGACGATGACCCTGCGCGTTGATGCCATCAACCTGCCGCCCGACGGACCGATCGGTGCGGTCAGCGTGATGGGGCTCGCGGCATCCGACCTGATCGTCGTGATCGGTCCCAACGGTGCGGGCAAGTCCGTGCTGACGCTGCCGCTCGAGTCTCCGGGCTCGGCGGGCGACGTGGAATGCGTCGATGAGACCGGTGCCCGCCAGGAGTACCGATCCAGGGGCGTCAACCAAGCGATCGCCTTCATACGGTCGACTCAGCTGATGTCCGGCTTCCGGGACCTCGAGGGTGCGCTTGCGTTGGCCGCGAACGCGACCGCCGACCTGCATCGCGAGAGGCTGCTGACCCAGATGGCGAACACGGATCTTCTGCGCGCCAGTGCGGTCGAGTCCTCGCACGCGGAACCCGGCACGATCCGCATGCAGCGCGAGGCCTACTTCGCCGCCGATCGCCAGTGCGGCCAGCGCCCGCGCACGATCGACGAGTACCGGCGCCTGGGCCAGGCGCTCGCGGCCAGCCGCGGCGTGGCGTGGGCTCCCGGCGCGATGGCCGACGCCGATCGCCTTCCGAACGAACTTCGGCTTCAGCCCGAGCTTCGCACGATGCAGGGGCTGGCGCAGGTGCGTCCTGCCATTGATTCGATCAGGACCATCGGTGTGCCGCTCGCGGGACAAGAAAGCAGTGCAACTCGGCTCGGCATGGCCACGGCCGAGCTCGAGTCGTCCATCGCGAATGCGGTACGTGAGTTGCGTATCCCGACCGTCGCCACCGCGATGCTTGTTGAGCGTGCTGCCGCGGCGCGTACCGCGATCGAGGGGGCGATCCGCGCGGCTGAGGATGCCATTGCCGCGATCGACCTGCTGCGCGACTGCAGGGAGCGCGCCGCGCGATACATCCGGGGGCGGATCGCGGCCGGCGCCACGTGCGATGCCTGCCCGGTCTGCGAGCAGCCCGTCGACGGCCCGCACCTTCAGGGCACGATCGAGGCGCGGCTGAGTGGCGAGTCGCCCGAGGCGTCTGGGTGGCGCGCCACAGCCACGCGGCTCGAGGAACTCCGGAAGTCGCTCCAAGCGCGCGAGGCGGCGTACGGTGACGCCCAGCGCGCCGCGAGCCGCGAGCACGACCTCATGCGCACGGCGATCACCCGTTCCGTGCCGAACCTGCGCGCCGCCGCAGGATGGGCGCCGTCTGCGGTGGAGTGCGCCGAACGTGTGCGGGTCGAGTGTGAGCGTTGGCTGGAGCACCACGCCACCGGGCCTTCGGAGGAAGCCGTGCGCGAGGCGCAGGCCCTGCACGAGACGGCCAAGTCCGCGATTGAGCAACTCGACCGGGAATCCGCCCGGCTCAACGACGGGCTCCACCAGGCCCAGCAGGACTTCCAGGCCTTCCAGCGGCTCGGCTCGGTGCTTGCGATCCGGGCCGCGATCGACGCGACCGAGTGGACGGTCAGCCTCGACCAGGTCGACGCCGAGCGTCGGCGGGCCGAGCAGCGGGAGCTGTGGTGCAAGGTGCTGCGTTCCCTTGCCGCGGAGAGCCAGGCGCGCGCCGATGCGGCGAGCTCGACGGTGGTGGACGACCCCGGCGTCCAAGAGCGGTTCCGGCGGCTGCTCGCGCGCCTCGCCACGAGCCAGCAGGCGCTGGCGGGGCTCGCGTTCCGGGGCAGCAGCGTGACCGCTGGCGGCGAGGACCGTTCCAAAGCGCTCTCGGAAGGCCAGACGGTGCTCGCCAACATCGCCGCGGTCATCGCCGTGGTCGGCAAGGTCTGTGGTTCGGCGGCCCATCGACCGGGCTGGATCGTCTTTGATGAGCCCACGAACGGCCTCGACGAGGCGAGTCGCGACGCGGTTGCCGACTACCTCGGCGGGATCACGATGCAGGACCTGCCCGGGCAGATCGTCGTGACCACGTTCGATCGTCCGTTCGCCGACCGCCTGATCGCCGAGGCACGGCGCAACGGCCGCAGGATCCGGCACATCGAGCTGCCTGCCTTCGTCCCGGGCCGGCCGGTCCAGCCCATCGACCGCGTTGCATGATCCCGGAGGCCCGACCATGATCAAGCTCTCCAACTCAACGATTCTCCTGCTCGAGCGACTGATGGAGCAGAAGCGCGCGCAGGTCTTCGGAAGCTGGCTGCAGGACGCGGTGGCCGCGGCGCTCGACCGCATGCCCGCCTACCGGGGCTGCTTCGCCAACCGCGGCGCAGGGCAGCCCGACATCAAGGCGGGCGACACCGGCTTCGAGGTGAAGAGCACGGCCGGTGCGTCGATCGAGCTCGACACCAACTACCGCGCGATCCGCGGCCAGTTCCGGCACTTCCGGCTCATCGCCGTCCGCACGGACATCCGCCCCTATCACTTGTGGGCGATCGAACTGCCCCAGGACCCACCGCATCGCGTGCAGCTCGAGCGGCGGATGGACGCCCGGACACCGAACGACGATGCGCTCGAGGCGGAACTCGCGCGCCAACTCTCCGCCGTGGTGACGACGGCCGGCACGTCATGGACCGACGCGCGCGACCGCGACGAGGGTTGCAACGCGTTGCGCGCCGCAACGACCGCGCTCCAGGCCGCGACGACGGAGAGTGCCTGAGGACTTGAGAGGCATCGGCAACAAGGCCATGGGTTGGACCAATGAGAGCGAGCCCGTCACCGATCCCTTCGCCTAGAAGCGAACTTCAGCGCTGTGGGTCTCAGTCAGGCTCGAACTCCACCACAAGCACCGATTCATGTCCGCCTGACTTGATCGCCTCATGAAACTCGCGGCCCGTGATTTCGCGTAGGCACTTCTTTGGGGCGTCCGCCACAAAGAAGCCGTCCATGAACGCCTCGAGTTCCAAGGCATTCTTTCCGGCACGAACGTCCGCGATGGCGTAGACCCCATCCTCGTCTTCGGAGGTTCCCAACTTCCCGAATCCATCGACAGGTCCCGGAGGAGTAACGCAGCCGAAGCCATCCGGGAACAGCGCTTCGCCAATGCACTCGGCATCGACGAGCACCTTCGGAGGAATGAGGATCGCGACAAAGATCGACGAACTCGAATACTTGTTTCGGCGCTGGCTGAACGGGCCACCGATCAGACGGGCGGTGGCCATGGGGACTTCGACATGAGGGATCGCCTTCTACGAAGCTGTGGAATTCAAAAACGGGCAAGGCTGCAAACAAAGTCGCTTTGCGCGGCGACTTGACCGGCACTGTAACGCATCCAGTTTGTGAGACAAGTTGAACTTGGTATTCACGCGGTCACCACTTCGGTGCAAGCGCTACTTGCTACGGCGGGTCGACTTCGCCTTACTGCCGCGGACGATGATCGTCCGCGGACGCCCTTTGCCAGTTGTCTTTCTCAGGTGTGACTTTCGGTAAGTACTCATAGTTGGTCGCTCATGATTCGGATTCAGTCGCTATCTCAGCAGGCATGCATCATCCAATCAACAGATCACTGCCAACGAGCTTGGCGAGGGACTTGGCGGAGTCGCTTGGCTTTCCCCGCTTCGGGTTCAGAAGTCCGGGGACATACACCCCGCGCACGAAACGAGTCTTCGCTGAGTTGCAGAGATCTGGGTTCTTTCTGAGGCAGGTCGCGATGAGGTAGTTTTCGAGGAAATCAATTTGCGAATGATCGTTCTTGCTCGGCTTGACCAACTTTCCCCCAGGAGTCACGTTCACGATGAGCGTGATTTGCGGGTTCCCCTTGCCGTTTTTGCGAAGCACACCCTCGAAAGCACGCAAGTTTTTCGGGTTGAAACACTCCTTCTTGAACCCAGCTTCGGTCTTTCCGACGTACCACGGCACCGGATGCTTACCGGAGATCGAGAGGATGTAGCAACCAAGGGCAGTAGAAAGTGCCAGCCCGGCTTCCGCGTCCCACTGAGCCCAGTGAGTCGAGTTCAGCTCCTTCTTATCGATTTCATCGATGTCGTGAGGCAGCGTGGGGATCGTGTAGGGCCCGAATACCCCAAAGTTGAGCTTCATGTCGTATGGCTCCTGTAAGAATATTAGAGAGAGTGACCGGAATTCCAATGCACCCACACCATGACCATGGCGAGGGTGTCGAGTTTGCAGTACTGCAGCAGCACGTCTTTGCACGCTGTGCGGTACTGCTCGTCGTTCTTGCGCAGGCCGTACACCATGTCGGAGTACGCGCGCATGGCGCCGGTCCCATCCCGGACCGCGCGTGATTCGCCGCCACCAAGGTCCACTTCGGGAAGCGCCTCGTAAGGCGACAGCACCTTGCCGTCCTTCTCTCGAAGGTAGTTCTTGAACCACGGGTGGCCATGCAGCGATCGGTTCTCCTGCCAGATCGCCTTCAGCACCGCCTTGATGGAGGTCTTGCCCCCCATGGCGGGATGGAAGAACTCCTTGCGGCAGATGTCGTAGAGATCGACCGTGCGGCCACCCTTGTCGTGGGACTCGGTGAGCGGATCCAGCCAGTCGGCCAGGTCTTTCGGCCCTTTGCCGTGCGCCCTGATCGCCTCGGCGATTTCACGCAGCGCGCTGCGCTCGTGGTCTGACCAGACGAGCATCTGGCCATCGTCACCGATTGCCTCACGCAGGGCCTGCGCGAATTCGACATTGGGCCAGCGATCCTGAGTGTTGATCCACTCCTTGTGGGGAAGCTCCAATGCGGCTGGGCCCTCGAGCGTGTGGCAGCTGAACTGAAACGCCACCTGGCCGTACGGCGACATGCCCGGGTGGTAGGCCGCAGCCATGCGTGAGGTCTCGAAGTCCACGAAGTGAAACGGCGCGCGCAAGGCCGCAAGCGCTGGCTGGAGCCCCGCTCCACGCCACTCCTTGCCGTCGCGGACAGCCTGGATCTGCACGCGCTGCCGAGCGGAGGAGTCGGAAGTCGATGGAATCGCCTCGGGCGGAAGGTCGCGGATGCCCGCAATACTCTTGTTGAGCAAGCCCTTGAGGCGGGCCCCATCCCGGCCCGCCAACAGGTCAACGCGGTACAGGTCGAGCACATGCGGGGACGCATCGGCCAGCGGCCCCCAGCACTCCCTGAATCCGTCGCGAGCATCAGCATCCACTGAGGCATTGCGGTACTCGCAGTCTCGGCAGTGCGTACCCAGATCGATCGGCAATTGTCGGAGCGAGCCATCGCGCAAGGCCTTGGACAGGCGCTTGCGGGTTGGTTCCACGCCATCCGCGTCGGTATTCGCCAACAGCTCCGCAACTTCACTGGACACATCCAGAAAGGCCAGGAAGTGGTCGTTCTTCAGCGCGCTTGGATCGCCGAGATACCGTGCACGAGGCATGCCGAACTCGGTCTTTGACTCCGGGAGCAGTTCGATCTT
This sequence comes from Singulisphaera sp. GP187, assembly GCA_945888705.1. GTDB lineage: Bacteria > Planctomycetota > Phycisphaerae > Phycisphaerales > SM1A02 > SYIB01. Next base: position 6,354 of record CAMDAQ010000039.1, on the reverse strand, counting down.
GCTGTGAACCGCGGCGTCGCTGCACGGGCGCGCCGTGTCGACCACGCACAACTTCGGTACGACCGTGAAGCCGGGGGGCAGCGCTCCACGCACGACCTGCGTCTGGAAGGCCACGTCCTGCAGATACGGGAGCCACGCACTGCCGATCCCACCACGTTTGCCGCGGAAGGGAGTTTGGCCATCCTCGATCGAGTTGAAGCTCTTGGCCTTGATTTCGATCAACTCGATGGTCTTGCCGCGGCGCGAGAGCAGGTCCACGCGGGCGCTGCATCCATCGTGCTCGAACACAGCTTCGAACAAGTCGACTGCATTTGCTGCAGCCAACATGCGAAGCGTGGCCTGCGCTGGGGTCTCCTCGCCCTCGGTGTGAATCGCCTTGCCGTCGGGGTACAGGGCTCGCGCGATTGCCTCGACCATGAAGCCACCATCGGCAAGGAACCTCAGGTAGGGATCGTCTTGCGACGTGCTTGGATAGCGTTCAACTGCATAAGCCAGGCGACGGGGGCATTCGAGACCAGTCTTGAACTGGCTCTTGGAGAGCAACGGAATCGACCGGGAAGCACCCACGCGGCACCCATTCAGCGCATCGGCTGTGGTCCGCCGAGGATCTGCGCCTCGGGAATCATCGCCTGCGCGACCTTCTTGGCATCAGACTGGGACGTCGCCCGAACCACGATTTCGCGCGGTGTTCGTACCTGATCGCCCGGAAGTTTGTACCGGACAACCCACTCTCGTTCGTTGCTCATGTGATGGATCTCGTTCGCCGCCCGGGAAGGAAACGCGCTGCTAGCAGCGGCATCGTTGGAGGGTACAGGCCGGTTTGAAGCGAGTCAACTGCGTCAGACAGCGCCGCTGGACAGCGCGTTCATTCAGGCGTAGTCATCTGGAGCGGCGCTCGCCCGGGCAAACGCTGTGCTGTCACTCGACGCCCGTGCCGGTGAACTTCCAACTGAATTCATAAGGAGTCAACCATGACGAATCCCACAAAAAAGGCCTTGAAGGCGTGCATCAGCGATCCTCGGGCGGTGTCGGCACTCTTGGGGTGTTCCGACACGGATGCGGCACTCTTGGTCAGGGCGTATGCCCTGGCACAGAAGAAGGAGGAACCCATCGAAGATGCAGACGGCCTCTACGGCTGGCTGTACTGGTGCCAGATGAACGGGATGAAGAAGGACGCTGCCGCCCTGTCAGTCCTCGCCACGGCAGTTCTCGAACTCCCGGAGTCTGCGCCCAAGAGCAAGGCAGTGGCCGTGTCGAAGGGGCAATTGGTCGGGTTTCGCCCGAAGGAGCATGCCGAATTCACCTTTTTACCCAACGCTGAGTTCAAGAAGAGTTGCGCATGCGAGCACGATGATGTCGGATTGTGGTGCGACGCCGGCGAGATCGTGGTTCTCCAGCAACTCGAGCGCACCAAACGTGGCACGCGCGTACGAGTGCACATCGCCGAGGGGGTCTGTGAATTCGTCATCAAGGAGTGGGACGAGGTCGGAGCCGCGGAGCTTTCGGGCCTTGACCGCCGTCGAGAGGCAAGTGCCATTTTCGACATGGCTCGCATCCGCGACGAGTACATGGGCTGAATCAGTCCGTTGCCGAGCCCGCTTGCCTGGGCGAGTCTGACGTTTCTTCGGGCGGCCACCCGGAGGCAGCCCCGCTCAGTCCCCCTGGTCGAGGATGGCCATGAAGGCCTCCTGCGGGATCGTGACGGAGCCGATCTGCTTCATGCGCTTCTTGCCTTCCTTCTGCTTCTCGAGCAGCTTGCGCTTGCGGCTCACGTCGCCGCCGTAGCACTTGGCCGTCACGTTCTTGCGCATGGCCTTGATCGACTCGCGGGCAATGATCTTGCCGCCGATCGCCGCCTGCAGCGGGATCTCGAACTGGTGGCGGTCGATCTGGTCCTTGAGCTTGCCCAGGATGACACGCGAGCGCTGCTCGGCGTTGTCGCGGTGGCAGATCAGGCTCAGCGCCTCGACCGGCTCGGCGTTGACCAGGATCTGCACCTTCACCAGGCGATCCTCGCGGTAGCAGGTGATCTGGTAGTCCATCGTGCCGTAGCCGCGGGTGACCGACTTCAGCTTGTCGTAGAAGTCGTAGATGATCTCGGCGAGCGGGATCTCGTACTTCAGGATCTGGCGGCTCTCGCTGATCATCTCCTGGGACTGGAAGATGCCGCGGCGCGCCTCGCAGAGCTTCATCAGGTCGCCGATGTTCTCGTTGGGGCAGATGATCTCGATGCGCACGATCGGCTCGCGGATCGCCTTGACCCGCGACAGGTCGGGCAGGTCGGCCGGGTTGTGGATCTCGAGCTCAGTGCCATCGTTCAGGTCGATGATGTACGACACCGTCGGCGCCGTCTGCACGATCGACACGCCGCCCTCGCGCTCGAGCCGCTCCTGCACGATGTCCATGTGCAGCAGGCCCAGGAACCCGCAGCGGAAGCCGAAGCCGAGCGCCTCGGAGTGCTGGGTCTCGAAGGTGAAGCTGGCGTCGTTCAGGTGGAGCTTCTCGATCGCCTCGCGCAGCGCCTCGAAGTCGCTCTTCTTGCCCTGCTCATCCGCGCTGGATGGGTAGAAGTCGCAGAAGACCATTTGCCGGGGCTCTTCGTAGCCCTCGAGCGCAACGTCGGCGGGATCGATGTCGAGCGTGATGGTGTCGCCGACGCGCACATCGCCAAGGGTCTTCATGCCCGCGCACACCGAACCGACCTGCGACAGGCTCAGTTCCTTGACCTTCTGCGGGAACGGCGTGTAGCGCAGGAGCTCAGTCACGCTGAAGGTGCGGCCCGTGCCCATCATGCGGATCTTGTCGCCCTGGCGAAGATGGCCGTCGAAGATGCGCACGTACATCACGACGCCGCGGTACTCGTCGTACTTGGCGTCGAAGACGAGGCCTCGCAGCTTGGTGGTGGTCGGCGCCTTGGGCTCGGGGAGCTTTTCGCAGATTGCATCGAGCAGCTCGTTGATGCCCTGGCCGGTCTTGGCGCTGACCAGGATGCAGTCCTCGGCGGCGAAGCCGAAGACCTGCTCGATCTCCATGGCCACGCGCTCGGGCGCGGCGGCGGGGAGGTCGATCTTGTTGACGACCGGGATGATCGTGAGGTCGCCCGCCACCGCCAGGTACGCATTGGCGACCGTCTGCGCCTGCACGCCCTGCGTGCTGTCGACGACGAGCACCGCGCCCTCGCATGCCTTGAGCGCGCGAGAGACCTCGTAGGTGAAGTCGACGTGGCCGGGCGTGTCGATGAAGTTGAGCTCGTATTCCTCGCCCTTCCACGTGTGGCTCACGGTGACGGCGCTGGCCTTGATGGTGATCCCGCGCTCGCGCTCAAGGTCCATCGAGTCGAGCATCTGCGCGCGGGCTTCGCGTTGGCTCACGGCCTTGGTGGCCTGCATGAGGCGGTCGGCGAGCGTGCTCTTGCCGTGGTCGATGTGGGCGATGATGGAGAAGTTGCGGATCTTCACGGCGTGGTCCGGAGAGTCCCGAAGTCTATGCGACCCGGCCGCATTCGGGACATGCTGCGCGCGACTGCCCTAGGAGATGGCCGCAGCCCTCGCAAACCGGGGTGCCGGCGCGGTTCATGGCCATGCGGTAGCAGGGGGCGTAGTGGCGGCGGAACGCGACGACGAACGCCATGTGCTGGATCGCCAGGATCGGGATCAGGCCCAGCGCCGTGGTCGCGATGAACGCGCCCGTCGCCAGGGAACCCTTCGCTGCCACAGCGGCGAGGAAAAGGAAGAACCAAGCCCACATGAGCCAGCCGGGCAGCGCGATGAGGCTCCACAGGATGAAGCCCACCGTGTGATGCCAGCTCCTGAGCATGATGACGTTGGCGACCCAGTGCAGCCTGACCTGCTCGCGCCAGCCGGGGCGGAAGGTCGGATCGGCGAGATCTGGCAGCCAGCCCATGCAGCGCCCTCGGCCCCGGCGCTCAGCGGCCGAGCACCGGCAGCTTCACGCTGCGCTCAAGGTCCTCGGTCGGCTGCATGACGAGGTCGTACCCATCGCTGGCGATGACCGTGCAGCGCACGAGCTCGCCCGCCACGAGCGGCTCGCGGCTGTGGATGTAGCTGAGGCTGTCGATCTGCGGCGCCTGGAAGTACGTGCGACCGGTGAAGAGCGAGCCGCCCTTGGTCACGCCCGTCGTGGCACGGCCGGCGGTGCGGCCCTTGACCGGACCCTCGATGAGCACGTCGAACTGCACCTTCTGCTCGGCGAGGTAGGCCGCGTTCTCGAAGGCGATCTCCTGCTGCAGCAGCATGAGTTCGTTCTCGCGGGCTTCCTTGATCTCGTCAGGAACGTGCAGCGCGGGATCCTTGTCCATCGTGCCGCTGGGCGTGCCATCCTCGGGGGAGTACTTGAAGACGCCCACAGCGTCGAACTGGCACTCGTCGATGAACGCCATGAGCTCCTCGTGGTCCTCCTGCGTCTCGCCGGGGTGGCCGGTGATGAACGTGGTGCGGATCGCCATGCCCGGGATCCGGTCGCGCAGCTTCATGACCAGGTCGCGCTGCTGCTTCGCGCTCGTGTGGCGGCGCATGAGCTCGAGCATGCGGTCACTGCCGTGCTGCAACGGGATGTCGATGTACTTCACGACGTTGCGCAGGCGCGCGATCGTGTCGATCATCGAATCGGTGAAGTTCGACGGGTAGGCGTACATCAGGCGCAGCCACGCGCCGCCGCGTTCGTTCGCGGCCGCATCGAGCGCGGTGAGCATGCCCTCGAGCCCGCCGTCGTAGCCGATGTCCATGCCGAAGCTCGTCGTGTCCTGGCCGATCAGGTTGAGCTCGAAGGCGCCGTCCTGGAAGAGGCCCTTCGCCTCGGCCACGATCGCATCGACGGGCTTCGAACGCATCTTGCCTCGGATGCCCGGGATCGTGCAGAACGCGCAGCGCTGGTTGCAGCCCTCGCTCACGCGCAGGTACGCCCAGTGCCGTGGCGTGAGGCGGTAGCGCTGCTCGTCGCCCTCGAAGTAGCCGATGCCCTGGCCATCCTTGCCGTGGACGGTCAGGCCGGTGGTCTCGATACCGCGTTCCTTGGCGGCCTGGATCGCGTTGCCCGAGATCCAGTAGCGCGGGGCATCCTTCGTGACGCCCGCGCGCGCGGCGCGCTCGCCGCGTACGGCCTCGATGATGTGGTCACGGTCGAAGACGCCGATCATGGCATCGATGCCCGGCGCCCACTCGAGCATCTTGGCGCGGTGGCGCTGCACGAGGCAGCCGGCCACGACCACGCGCTGCAGCTCGCCGCGCTCCTTGCGCGCGATGGCGTCCTTGATCACGCCAAGGCTCTCGTCCTTGCTCGCCTCCAGGAAGCCGCAGGTGTTGACGACGATCGCGTCGGGCGAGTCGTCCTCGTTGACCAGTTCAAGGCCATCGGCGCGCAGCAGGCCGAGCATCTTCTCGCTGTCGACAAGGTTCTTCGGGCAGCCGAGGCTGACGAAGCTGACGCGGGAGACGGTGCCGGTGGCGCTCATGGACCCGACATCCTAGGTCAAGTGCGCGCCAGTCAAGCGCGGTAGAGGCGATGTCGCTCGATGAGCTCGGCGACCGCGGGCAGGATGCCCTCGGGCCGTTCGCCCCGGCCGAGCGCGGCGCGGAGGCCGGTTGAGCTTAGATCGACGGGGGCCAGGGGCAGCAGCCAGTCGGTCGTGTCACCGAGGGCATAGCGATCGGAGAACTCCGAGAGCCACGTGCGCACCTCGTCTGGCGTGTGTGGGGGACGGAGGACGACCGCAGGTCGCGCAAGGTCGAGGATCGTGCGCCAGTCACGCCAGCGGTCGAGCTGCAGGAGCGCATCGGAACCGATGAGCAGCCGCACGGCGCGCGGGCCGTGCTCGGTGCTGCCGGCAATGAGGGGGAGCAGGGTGCGCAGCGTGTCGATCGTGTAGCTCGGGCCACCGCGCTCGAGTTCGCAGCCACTCGCCATGATGGCGGCGCTGGTGCGCGGCATGCCGGGATCGCGCAGCGCGGCCTGGAGCATCTCCCAGCGCACCGCTGGCGACGCGGCCTGCGCATCCTTGAGGGGATTCGCCGCGGCCGGCACGATGATCGCGCTGGATGCCGAGAGCGCGTGAGAGGCTTCGATGAGCATGCCCAAGTGTCGGCGGTGCGGCGGATCGAAGGTCCCGCCCATGATGAGCGCGGGGTGCTCGATGCTGCAGGCGACCGGCGAACCATCGACCGCGTCGAGCATGTGGGTGAGCAGGGCTTGCGCACGGGCGAGCGCTCGTGTGCTGCGCGACTGCAGCGCCATGAGCCTGGCCCCGAGGCTCGGTGACTTCAGCACGGCTGCCGCAGCCGCCGCAACCTTGGGATTCCCGTCCGCATCGACGAGGTCGAGCACCTCGATCGGCATGTC
>CAMDAQ010000038.1 GCA_945888705.1 Singulisphaera sp. GP187 | reverse complement strand
CGCTCGCCAGCAGCAACGCACCCGTCGCTTGGTGAGCCGTCGTGAACACGACCTCGAGCGTGGGGATGGCTGCACTGTCACGCTTGAGCACCCAGATCAGGGCGAGGAATCCAAGCACCACCTGGAGCGTGACGAGGCCGTGCAAGGCCGCGCCCGTGCGGCGCAATCCCTTCGAGCCAGCGTGCGGCGCCTTGATGAGCGCATCGGTCGCCGCACTGGTCGCCATGCCCGCACGCATGGCCTTGATGCCGGCCCAGATGCAGGCTGCAAGCGCCACGACCGACCACGACAGGTGGGCGTGCATCGCCCACTTAGGCTGCGCCGGAGCGCCGCCGTCCGGACTGGGAATCTGAAGGTGTCGGTAGAGCGCGCCAAGAGCCAGCTGCACCAGCAAGATCACGACCAGCACAACCGCCGGATTGGAGGCCGCGCGAACCACCGCGGCTCGTCGCTCGCGCCATGCAGGGCACGACGCCACCGCGAGCACGCAGAGCCCAGCGAAGACCGCCTGCCCGAACACCCCGTGCATGACCGCAAAGGTGATGCTCGGCGCCAAGTCCTCGCTCGCCTGCGACAGCGTGATCGCACCGGTCACGCGCATGCCGCCCATCAGCCCCTGCAGCGTGACGGCGGCGAGCAGCGCCGTCGCTCCCCATCGGATCGACGATGGCGCGCGATTGGCCCACGCCAGCACAGCCAGGACGAGCGTCGTCAGGCCGACCAGCGTGCCGAAGAGCCGGTGCACGTGCTCGTAGTACACGCCGCCCTTCATCTCGCTGATGGGGTAGAGCAGCATGTTGTGGCCGAAGGTGTTGGGCCAGTCCGGCACGGCAAGACCCTCCTCCAGGCCGGTCACCAGTCCACCGGTGATGAGCAGCAGAAAGACCGTGATCGCCGCCACGGTGGCGAACTGGTTGACCGGATCGCCCCCCTGCTGGGCACGCAGCATGCCGCCCATGCGCGCAGCGACCCATCCGCCGAGCACGCTGAGCGCGATGCTCGCGGCGTAGAGGCCGCCGATCCAGAGCAGTCCCTCGCGCCAGACATCGCCGGCATCACGCGAGAAGAGGCTGCCGACCACGAGCAGGTTCACCGTCGCCGAGACTGCACCGACCTTCCACGGGGTGGCAGCACCGCGTCGCGCAGCGAGCCAGCCCATGAAGGCCGGCGCTGACAGCGTGAGCGCGAAGAGCGCTTCACCGGCGAGCAGCCCCGGCCTCATCATCGCGATGTAGCCCAGCGTCCACATGCCGACCGTCGCCCCGAAGCCCAGCGCCAGATCGCCGCCCCGCACCAGGCCCGCACCAAGCGTGCGCAGCACGGGCACCGAGATCGCCAGCACGATCGCCAAGGCAGCCAGCGCGCCGGCGTACATCGCGAGGAATCCCGGAAGCGAGACCGATGGGGTGGCTTGTGCAACGAGTGAAGGAAGCATGGAGGCATATGCTAGGAGCGCTCATGGATGATGACCGCGCCAAGTCCCCCACGCGACCCAGCACGCTGCGCACGCTTGCCGACCTGACCAAGTTCAGGCTCAACGCCCTTGTGGTGCTCACCACGGCGGCGGGATTCGTGGTGGCCGGGGCGATGCCGGGCGCGACGCGCTCGTGGGCGGTCCTTGGGTGGTGCGTCCTGGGCACCGCGTGTGCTGCAGCCAGCGCGGCGATCCTGAACCAAGTGCTCGAAGCCGGCCCTGATGCGCTGATGCAGCGCACGGCCGCGCGGCCGCTGCCCACCGGTCGGGTCCGTCGCGTGAGCGCGTGGGTCATGGCCCTCGTCCTGGGCTATGCCGGTTTCGCAATCCTGGCGAGCTTCGTCAACCTGCTTGCCGCGGGCCTCGCCATCGGCAACATCGTGCTCTACGCGGCCATCTACACGCCGCTCAAGCGCCACACCACGCTCAATACGATCGTGGGTGCCGTCACCGGCGCCCTACCACCGATGATCGGCTGGGCGGCCGCCACGGGCGAGCTCACGGCTGGCGCATGGGTGATCGGCGCCGTGCTGTTCCTCTGGCAGATGCCCCACTTCCTCGCCTTGGCCTGGATGCTCCGCGACGACTACGAGCGCGGCGGATTCGCGATGCTGCCCTCGCGCGATCCCGATGGTGCGCTCACGGCAGCCGCGAGCTTGGCCAGCAGCCTGCTGCTGGTCCCCATCGCCCTGCTCGGGGTGCACGTGGGCGCAGCGGGATTCGTGTTCGCGCTGGTCGCTGTGGTCGCTGGATCGGCGCTCGCGCTGCTGTCCCTTCGCTTCGTGCAGGAACGCAGCCACGCTCGGGCACGCACGCTCTTCCTCGCCAGCCTTGCGTACCTGCCCATCGTGCTCGGCGCCATGTGCATCGATCGGGGTGCCGTCTCCGTCGAGGCCTCGCTGCGCGGGGGCGCAGCCAACGTCCCGCTCGAGCCGATCCCGGAACCCACGAAGGGGCCACCACTCGATGCCTGACGCGCCGACACCGACCCGCGCCGGCCTCGGGCTGGCCGTGCCGATCGCGCTCGCCGCCATCGGCACGATCGCCGTGCTCGGCTTTGCGCTCGCAGGCCTGCTCGCAGGCGAACGCCCGCTCGGTGACGGTCGCGATCCCGCGACCTATGGCTTCGATCTCACCGGCCTTTCCGGAACACACGGCATCGTCAGCGGCAGCGGAAATCCCCGGGATTTCCTGCAGCAGCTCACGGTCACGACCACCATGCCGGGCGCATCGATGGCCGAGTGGAACGCCACGCAGCGCACGAAGTACGTGGTGAGCACCGACCGTGTCGTCGGCCTCTCGCTCGGCGGCGAGTCGCGCGCATGGCCGCTGAGCGTGCTCAACGTGCACGAGGTCATCCACGACACGCTGGGCGGCGTGCCGATCGCGGTGACCTACAGCCCGCTCTGCGACTCGGCGGTCGTCTTCGATCGGCGCATCGCAGGCAGGACGATCGAGTTCGGCATCAGTGGGCTGGTGCTCGACTGCAACCTCTTGCTCTATGACCAGGGCGGACCGGGACACGTGCCATCGCTGTGGTCACAGCTTGGCCTGCGGGCCGTGAGCGGCCCACTCGCCGGGACCGCCCTGCAGCCGATCGCCGGCGTGCGCATTGAGCCTTGGAAGGACTGGCTCGCCGCGCACCCCGCGACCACCGTGCCGACGCCCGACGACGCGATGCGCAAGCGCATCAAGGCCACGAGCTACGAGCGATACTGGCTTGCTGGAAAGCCCATGTTCGCCGTCTCGCGGCCTGCACCCGGAGGCAACGGCCTTCCCGCGACGATGGAGCGCATCGTGGCCACGATGCAGACCGACGGCTCATGGATCGTCACGCCGCCATCGGCCGCGCCGCCCGGCGGCGTGCAGGTGCCCTGCCTGTGGTTCGCCTGGCACGCCTTCCATGGCGAGCGCTCATCGGTGCAGGGCTTCGATGCCGCGTCCGCCCGCTGAAGCCCGGCATCAGTCGAACGAACCAATCCACAGCGTGGCGTAGAGCGCGATCCAGATCACGCCCAGCGTGTGCCAGTACATCGTGCACTTCGTGAGGCCGAGCACGGCCTCGCGGTGATCATGCGAGCGCACGACCCGCATGATGACCACGTACATCGCGGCCAGACCACCGAGCACGTGCAGCGCATGCAGCGCCGTGAGCACATAGAACGTCCACGCGTACAGGCTGTCCTGCAAGGGCAGCGCGCGCCACATCTGGCTCCAGCTCAGTCCCTGCACCGCCACGAACGCCCAGCCAAGCGCGAACGTCGCCCATGCTGAGGTGATCGCGCGGTCGTCCTGGTTGGCGCGCGAGGCGGCCAGCGAGCGCTGCATGGTCCAGCTCGAGGCGGCCAGCAGCACGGTGCTCAGGATGAGTTCCCCCGGCAGTCCGGGCGATCCATCCGGGCGCCAGCCCGACTCGTCGCCAGTCCCGAGTCGCACCACGAGGTAGGCGAGCATGGTGGCCACGAACACCATGGCGATGACCAGCAGGAAGAGCCACATGCCCAGGAGACCCGCGCTCGCACGCGCCTGCGTCGAGGTGAACGGCTCACGGGCTGGGTCGCTGATGGGCATCGAGGTTCAGGGTAGGCATCAATGACGAGGCGGACCACATTGGGTCCGCCTCGAGGATTCTCACAGGATGTGACCGACCGTCACGGGAGGTCGGGGCTCTTCCGCGCCGCGATCGGCGCGTTGGGCGCATCCTTGTCAAGGACCGCCTGCACATCGGCCGGGTTGCCGACATACTGCGATTCGCGGTACTGGCTCGTGTCCATCAGGCAGAACGCCATCATGAGCACGACGAACAGGATGCCGCTCAGGAAGATCAGCTGGTTGAACGGCCGGTCCCAGCGCAGGTGCATGAAGAAGAGCGACACGAGCGTGGCCTTGAGGCCGGCGATCGCAAGCGCCACGAGCAGGTTGGCCTCGCCCAGGTCGACGTAGCGGATCGCGACCGTGATCACGGTCAGCACGATCAGCGCGCCGCCGGTGGCGAAGAGGATCCATGGGGCGACGAGGTGACCGACGAGCGGCTGCCCGTCGTGGCCTGCGTGGCCCGAGCTGGTGTGTGCGTGTCCCATGGTTCAGTCGATCAGGTAGAAGAGCGGGAAGAGGAAGATCCACACGAGGTCGACGATGTGCCAGTACAGGCCCACGAGGTCGACCGGGGTGTAATACTTGGGACCGAACTCGCCGCGGCCGGCGCGCACGATCAGCCATCCGATGACGCCCATGCCGATGAGCACGTGGATCCCGTGCAGGCCGGTCATGGCGTAGTAGATGGCGAAGAAGAGGTGCGTGTTCGGCGGCATCGTGGCATCCTGCAGGTGCAGGGCCTCGTCACCGTGCGTCGCCGGATCGGCCGCATGCTCGGCCGCCTTCGCATCGATCACTGCGGGTGCCATGCCCGTGGGCCCCTCGGCCGGTGGGGCGATGGCGGTCTGCTCACCGGCAGGCATCTGCACGAAGGCCGGCGCAGCAGCCTGCTGCGCGGTCACCGTGCCTGCAGCCATCGTCGTCTGTGCTGGTCCGGCAGGCACCGGCGCCTTCGACGCCAGCTCGGCCTGCTGCACGCCGCCATCGTCGGTCACGGGCTTGTAGAAGCCCTCGCCCCAGACCAGGTGCACGTGGAACTTGTGCGTGTACTCGAAGTACTTGATGACCATGAAGCCGGCGGCGCCGGCCATGGTGAGCCAGAGGCACAGGACCAGCGCCGCCTTGCGGCCGGTCTGCGCGAAGTAGACGCCCATCGCCATCGTGAGGCTGCTCAGGATGAGCACGCCGGTGTTGATGCCGCCCATGGTCGTGTCGAGGTACGCGCTCGCGTACTTGAAGACCTCGGGGTAGCGGTTGCGGAGCACCGCATACGCCACGAAGAGCGCGCCGAAGAAGAGCACTTCGGTCACAAGGAAGACCCACATGCCGAGCTTGGCGCTGTCGAACTGCTGCGCAGGCGTCTCGAAGTGGTGCGCGAGGAACGGGTACTCGGCGTTGTGGTGGCCATGGCCACCGCCATGGTCATCATGACCCTTGACTGCGTGGTGGTCGCCGGCGGATGCGTGTGCGCTCATCGGTTCAGGCCTTTGCCGCTGGGGGCTTCACGGTGACGTAGCCCTCACCGCGCTCGTCCCAGTGCAGGTTGGAGAAGTCGTAGGGGTCGCCCACCTTGGGTGCCTCGTGGAAGTTGTAGTAGGGCGGCGGGCTCGCGCATTCCCACTCCAGAGTGGCTCCGCCCCAGGGATTCGCGGGCGCGCGCTTGCCGCCGACCAGGCTCTGCACCAGGTACATCGCCGTGAGCAGGAAGCCGCCGGCCATGATGTACGAGCCGATCGTCGAGATCACGTGGTAGATCTGGAATTCGGGCTGGTAGTCGTAGTAGCGGCGCGGCATGCCGTGGCTGCCGAGCATGAACTGCGTGAAGAACGTGACGTTGAAGCCGATGAAGACCAGGGTGCAGGCGATCATGCCGAGCTTCTCGTTGTACATGCGGCCGGTCATCTTCGGCCACCAGTGGTGCAGCCCGCCGACCATGGCGATCAGCGCGCTGCCCATCATCACGTAGTGGAAGTGCGCCACCACGAAGTAGGTGTCGTGCAGGTGCACGTCGGTGTTGAGCGTGGCCAGGTGCAGGCCGGTGAGCCCGCCGATCGTGAAGAGGATCAGGAAGGCCAGTCCGTACAGCATGGGGGTGTTCAGCGAGATCGAGCCCTTGTAGAGGGTGCAGATCCAGTTGAAGACCTTGACCGCGCTGGGGATGGCCACGCTGAAGGAGATCGCCGAGAAGAGCGTGTTCATCAGCGAGCTCTGGCCACTGGTGAACATGTGGTGGCCCCACACGAGGAAGCTGAAGATCGCGATGGCGACCGAGCTGAAGGCGATGAAGCGGTAGCCGAAGATCTGGCGGTGGCTGTGGACGGCGATGATCTCGCTGATGATGCCCATGGCGGGCACGATCATGATGTAGACCGCCGGGTGGCTGTAGAACCAGAAGAAGTGCTGGTAGAGCACCGGGTCGCCGCCCATCGCCGGGTTGAAGATGCCGATGTTGGCAATGCGCTCGACGGCGACGAGCGCCAAGGTGATCGCGAGCACCGGGGTCGCCAGAACCTGGATCAGCGCGGTCGAGTAGAGCGCCCACAGGAAGAGCGGCATGCGGAACCAGGTCATCCCCGGCGGACGCAGCTTGTGGATCGTCACGATGAAGTTCATCCCCGTGAAGATGCTCGAGAAGCCCAGGATGAACACGCCCACGATCACCGGGATCACGCCGCCGGCGGTCGTGGTCGTCGAGTACGGGGTGTAGAAGGTCCAGCCGGTGTCGAAGGAACCCATCACCAGGCTGACCACGGTGCAGACTGCGCCCGCGATCCACAGGTGGTAGCTGAACAGGTTCAGCCGCGGGAACGCCACGTCCTTGGCGCCCAGCATGACCGGCAGCACGAAGTTGCCGAGCGCCGCAGGGATGCTCGGGATGATCACCAGGAACACCATCACCGCGCCGTGCAGGGTGAAGAAGTGGTTGTAGGTGTCGGCGTCGATGAAGGTGCGGCCCGGCGTGAGCAGCTCGGTGCGCACGAGCAGCGCGAAGATGCCGCCCACGAGGAACGACAGCAGCACGCTCGCCGTGTACATCACGCCGATGCGCTTGTGGTCGAGCGTCAGGATCCACGACAGGAAGCCCTTGTCGTGCGTCAGGTAATTGTCGCTCTCGGGCGTGTCGTAGGTCGGGGCCGCGGGGCGGGCTGGCAGGGTCGTCATGTCTGGTACCTCGTGTGTCTCGGGTGCGTGTTCAGGTGATGGCGGGGCTCAGTTCGCGCTCGCGGTCGGCGCCGCCGCAGGGGGCGTCTTGAGCCAGGCTCCGGTCTTGGGGTCGAACTCGTCGAGCTTCTTCATCATGCCGATCAGCGCATCGATGCCCTTGTCGTTGATCTGGCCCTTGAAGGTGGGCATCACGTTGCCGTAGCCCTGGACGAGGTGCTCGCCGGGGTTGTAGATGCTGGCGCGGATGTAGTCCTCGGCGGTGGCGTACTGCTTGCCCGCGCCGATGAGTCCCGAGTACGTGGACCCTCCGGCGAAGGCGCCGTTGCTGCCCTCGCCGCCGCTCACGCGCGCCCAGATCCCCTTCCAGCTCGGCCCGATGCCCTTGGTGCCATCCAGCGAGTGGCACTGCACGCAGCGCGCGTAGAGCTTGGGGCCGGCCTTCCAGTACAGCTCTTCCTCGGGGATCTCGTCGAGCCAGTTGGCCTGCTTGGTGGTCCACGCGTCGAACTGCTCCTGCGGCAGCACATAGACGCGGCGGTTCATGTTGCTGTGGCCCGTGCCGCAGTACTCGGTGCAGAACAAGTGGTGGCCATCCGTCGGCTGGTCCATCCCGGTCGGGAAATCGCTCTGGAACCACAGGTAGGTGTAGCGACCCGGCACCAGGTCCTGCTTCACGCGGAACGCCGGGATGTAGCAGGAGTGCAGCACATCGTTGGCGCGCATGACCAGACGCACCGGCTTGCCGGCGGGAATCACGAGGTCATCGGACTGCGCACCGTTGGGGTACTTGAACTGCCAGCCCCACTTGTAGGCCGTCACGTTGATGTCGTAGCTCTCCTTCGGCGGCGTGCGAACGTCGAGGTAGCCCTTGAAGCCGAAGATGAAGAGCACGATGCAGATCAGCAGTGGCCCGACGGTCCAGGCCAGCTCGAGCGGGCCGTTGTGATCGGGGCCGTCGGTGCGGAACTTCGTGCCGACCTTGTGGCGGTACTTCCAGACGAAGTACACCGTAAGCACGGTGTTCAGCACCAGGAACGCCCACATGATGAGGTTGATCCACCACATCATCGAGTCGACGTTGGATGCGTGCGCGCTCGCGCCGATCGGCATCCAGAAGGTGGGCGGGGTCGGGCCGTCAGCGGCCTGGGCCAAGGTGAGCATGGTCAGCATGGACATCATGGGAATCTCGTCGGGTTCAGCAGGCCACCGCCGTGGGCGGCTGGAGTCGTCGGGCGCGCCGTTCTCGCAGCAGGGCCAGGCCGACGGCCGCGACGATCGCGACCACGGTCAGCGCTCCACCGAGCTTCACGAGACGGAACACGAAAGGCACGTAGGAATTCGTCGAGGCGTCGTACTGGAAGCACCAGAGCATGACGCGATCCATGCTGCTGCCGATGGTGCCTTCGCTGCCTTCGACGAGGGAGAGCCGGAAGGTCTCGGACGGGAAGCGCACGCCGTGCAGGTAGCGCGTGATGACGCCCTTGGGCGACACCACGATCATGCCACCCGGGTGCGAGTAATCGCCGTTGTCCAGAAGCTTGAAGCGGAAGCCCACGGCGTCGGCGAGAGCATGGGTCGACTCGACGGGACCGGTCAGGAAGTGCCAGCCCTTCTCGGAGCCCTTGCGGCCGTACTCGGCCACGTAGCCCGCCTTCTTCGCGCGCGCGAGTTCGGCATCCTCCGATGGGTTGATGCTGACGGCGACGATGTCGAACTCGGTGCCGACCGTCCAATCGATGCCTTGGAGGCCGCGCACGGCCTCGTTGAGCACCAGGCTGCACATCATGGGGCACTTGAAGTAGCCCAGGTGGATGAGCAGCGGACGCCCCGGCTTGAGCAGGTCAGCCAGCGTCACGCTGCTGCCATCGTCATCCGTGAAGCGCAGGTCCATGGGCACCGTCTCGCCGAGGTGCTCCACGAACTCAACGCCTTCGAGTTCCTTGGGGAGTTCGTTGCTGAGCGCAGCCGATTCACCCGGCGCCAGGACAGGACCGCTGCCCTGCCCCATGGCCACAGCCGGCAGCATCGATGCTGCGGCAAGGGCGAGGATGGTCAGCCAGGTCTTCACGATGAAACAGTAGGAGCGGTCAGGGGTTGGCGGCCGCAGGAACTGCAGGTGCCGGCGCCGCGGAAGGCTTGATGCCCTCGGCCACCAGGGCCTCCATGGCCTTCTCGACCGGGATGCGGATCGTCGTGCGTTCCTTGCCTGCGGCGTCGGTCATGGTGTAGGAGCCGTAGCCCCCCAGCAGCGCCTGCTGCTCGGCCTTCAGGGCAGCCGGGCCGAGGTCCGGAGCGTCCACGACCTTGGCCGTGAACTCTCGCTCCGCGGCAATGAAGTAGACGCAGCACACGGCCACGATCGTGGCCACGATCAGCAGCGTGCCGACGATGGACACGACCCAAGTGCTCACGGGTTCGGGGTCGTCGAGCTGCGCAGCGGGGTTGGCGGGTGCAGTGGACATGGGTGTGGCTCAGATGTTCTGGAACGCGATGCTCTCGCCCAGGCGCGGATCACGCACCGGGACGAGGTGGTTGCGGGACAGCGTGCGCGCCGTGCGCCAGGCGAACAGGCAGAGCATGCCGCCGATGGTGCAGAGCGTGGCCAGCGTGAAGAAGCCGACCGGTGCATCCTTGTGCTTCTCGGCGAGTTCGGCGTAGGTCGAGGCATCCGCCAGGCCCGCGGGAATCACCGGGACGATCAGCCAGTAAAGGTCGACCGCCGACATGAACAGCATCCAGGCCGACGCCACCGCGAGGGTGACGTTCCAGCGCTTCATCCATCGGCTGATCATGAAGACGAACGGCACCACGAAGTGTCCAGCGATCAGGAGCCAGCTGAACACGGTCCAGTCGCCCATCTGGCGGGCCATGAACCATGTGGTCTCTTCCGGGATGTTGCCGTACCAGATCAGCATGTACTGGCTGAAGCCGATGTAGGCCCAGAAGACGATGCCGAAGGCGAAGATGTACTTGCCCAGGTCCTGGAGATGCTCGCGCGTCACGATCCCCTTGAGCGCACCAAGCGACTGCAGGCGGATCGTGACCAGCGCCATGGCGCTGAAGCCCGCGGTGCAGCAGACCGTGAAGAAGTAGATGCCGAACATGGTGCTGAACCACGTCGGGGTCAGCGACATCATCCAGTCGAACGCGGCAAAGGTGACCGTCAGGCCGAACAGGATGATCGACGGACCCGAGAGCTTCTGGAGGCGGTCGGTCGTCGCGGTGCCGCCGGCGGCATCCTGCGCGGTCGAACCCTTGAAGAAGATCGTGGCCAGCACGGCCCAGACCGCGAAGTAGATCGCGGCGCGCAGCACGAAGAAGTTCGGGTTCAGCCAGCCGGCCTTCTTGAGCACGTTCTCGTACTCGGCCGGCTCATGCTGCTGCATGTGCTCGAGGTTCGCCCACGGCCAGAGCACGTCCAAGCCCAGCGCGTGCACGCCGGGCTCATGGTGCTGGCCGCCCTTCCACCACAGCCACAGCAGCGGCAGCATGAACGGGATCCAGAGCCAGCGCAGGTTGGCGGCAAGCGCCTCGGCCGGACGGCGCACCGCCACCGACCAGCCCGCACGGGTCAGGAACTGGATCATCGTGAAGAACAGTCCACCCAGCGAGATCGCCAGGATGAACGTGAACGACACCAGGTAGAGCTTGGCCGTGGCGTTGGCGTTGCCGCCCTTCCAGGCGAACCATGCGGCCGCGGCCAGCAGCAGCGCTGCGGCGGCCTGGAGCCGACCGCCGATGCGGGCGATCGCCGCGTCGGCGCGCGTGTTCGAGGGGCCAAGGTCGGCGTGATCGTGCGAGTGGCTCATTGCACCTTGCTCCGTTGGTCAGGCGGGACGTCCTGCAGCTGCGCATCGAAGCTGCGCTGCAGGGCCTTCACGTACGCGACGATCGCCCAGCGGTCGTCGGTGGGGATCTGCGTGCCGTAGCCGGCCATGTTGCGGATCCCATGGGTGACGGTGTTGAAGAGCTGGCCGACCGGCTGCACCGTGACGGTGGGGTCGTGGATGTTCTTCGCGGGCACCCACACGGTGCCGTTCACCGGTCCGGATGCGTTCGAGACCAGCTCGAGCGCGCGCCGATTGACCGTGCCGTTGCCCTCGCCCGCGTAGCCGTGGCATGCGGTGCAGTAGATGTTGAAGCGCTCCTGGCCGCGGCGCAGGAGATCCATCGACACCGGAAGGTCGCGGGGCATCGCGGTCGCCCACTGTCCATCGACGACGCCGAAGTTGCGATGGGTGTCTTCCATGGCCTCGTCGCGGGCCACGGTGCCGACCGGCTGTGGGCGCGCGGAGCGGCCATCGGCGAAGAGCGCCGATTCGGTCTGGGGCTTGAACTTGGGCTGCACGTCCATGTCGAGGAAGACGTGCAGCGGCGGCTTCTCGCTCGTGGTGTTGCGCGACTGCACCGCCAGGACGGGCGGGATCAGCGCAGCGCAGGCCGCCACGATGCCGAGGTAGAAGAAGATCTTCGGGGGCATCTGCATCATGACTCGACAACCTCCACGCTGGAGGCGCCCAGCGACTTCAGGAACTGGCCCGTCTTCGAGCGCAGGAACTGCGGGTCGCGCGCCTCGATCGAGATGAAGAACCGGTCATCGGTCGCACGGCCGAAACCGGGGTGCTTGAGCAGCGGGTGATAGAGCTCGGGCAGCTGGTTGAAGGCCAGCATGCCGAACGCCGTGGTCAGCGCGCTCAGCAGGATGGTGAGCTCGAACATGACCGGCACGAACGCGGGGAACGAGAGCAGCGGCTTGCCGCTGATCAGGAACGGGTATCCGGTGACCCAGACCAGCGCCCAGATGCTGAAGTCGAACGAGTTGGTGAACGACTGCAGCAAGAAGCCCAGCGTGCAGCCGGCCGCACCGGCGCCGAAGACCACGACCGGGAGGATCGTGCGGCTGATGCCCATCGCGTGGTCGATCCCGTGGATCGGGAACGGCGAGTGGCAATCCCAGTAGCGGTAGCCAGCCTTGCGGACGGCCTCAGCCGCGTGCATGAGCTCGGCCGGGTTGGCGAAGCGGGCCACGAGTCCCCAGGTCTGCGCGACGGAGGTTTCCGTCGAGGCCGGGGCCGTGGTCGATGATGGTGTCGCGAACGTCGTCATGTCTGTGGTGCTCGTCTGGTCTCGTCAGGGCTGGCCGGGACGCGGATCCTGGAACGCGGGCTGTGAGCCGGCGGGCGCGCCGCCGTGATGGCCGTGCGGATCATGGCCATGGGCCGCGTGGCCCTTGCCGTAACCCTCCCAGTGGGGATTCGCCTCGGGCATCACGCTCTTCACTTCCGCGATGGCAATCATCGGCAGGTAGCGGCAGAACAGCAGGAACAGCACGCCGAAGAGGCCGAACGCGCCCAGCATGGTGGCGATGTCGACCCACGTCGGGATGAACTCGTCCCAGCTCGTGGGCAGGAAGTCGTTCGCCAGGCTGCTCACGATGATCACGTAGCGCTCGAACCACATGCCCACGTTCACGAAGAGGCTCAGGACGAACATCGCAGGGATGCTCGTGCGGACCTTCTTGAACCAGAAGAGCTGCGGGGTGATCACGTTGCAGCTCACCATGATCCAGTACGCCCACCAGTACTGGCCGAAGGCGCGGTTGATGAACGCGAACTGTTCATACGGCGCGCCCGAGTACCAGGCGATGAAGAACTCCATCGAGTATGCGTAGCCGACCATGCACCCGGTCACCAGGATGACCTTGTTCATGTTGTCGAGGTGGCGCATCGTGATGAGGTCCTTGAGCCCGAAGAGCTCGCGGGCCGGAACGGCCAGCGTGACCACCATGGCGAAGCCGCTGAAGATGGCGCCCGCGACGAAGTACGGCGGGAAGATCGTGGTGTGCCAGCCGGGCAGCTGGCTCACGGCGAAGTCGAACGACACGACCGAGTGCACCGAGAGCACCAGCGGCGTGGCCAGCGCGGCCAGGAGCAGATACGCCACTTCGTAGCGGTGCCAGTGGCGGGCGCTGCCGCGCCAGCCGAGGGCGAAGAGCCCGTACGCGAACTGCTGGATCGTGCCCTTGGCCCGGTCGCGAAGCGTGGCCAGGTCGGGGATCAGGCCGATGTACCAGAAGACCAGCGACACGGTGAAGTAGGTGCTCACCGCGAAGACGTCCCAGAGCAGCGGGCTGCGGAACTGCGGCCACATCTCCATCTGGTTCGGGATCGGGAAGAGCCAGTACGCGAACCACACGCGGCCAACGTGGATGCCCGGGAAGATGCCGGCGCAGATGACCGCGAAGATCGTCATCGCCTCGGCGAAGCGGTTGATGCCCGTGCGCCACTTCTGGCGGAACAGGAAGAGGATCGCGCTGATCAGCGTGCCTGCGTGGCCGATGCCGACCCAGAACACGAAGTTGGTGATGTCGAACGCCCACATCACGGGGTTGTTGAGGCCCCAGACGCCAACGCCCGTGAAGATGAGGTAGTTGACGGCCACGCCCAGCGCGCCCAGCAGCATGAGCGAGACGCCGAAGGCGACGTACCAAGCCATCGGCACGGTCGGGTGCTCCGTCACGCGGCAGACCTGGTTGGTCACCGCGTGGAAGTCACCCGTTCCCAGCACCAGCGGCGCGCGCTGGCCCGGCGACTCGATGGTGTTGTCCATGCCGCTGGCCGGCACGGCGTGTCCCTGCATCGACGATGACGACGCGCTCATGAGTGCTCCTTGTCATGCGCATCGTGGCCGTGCGTGCCGTGTCCGTGGCCATCTTTCGCCGCGGGGCGCTCGATGGCCGGATTGGTCACGCGCGCGACGTAGCGCAGGCGGGTCTTGGTGTTGAGTTCCTCGAGCATCTGGTAGCTCGTGGGCTGGCGATGCAGCCGCGAGACCTTGCTGTTGGGATCGTTCAGGTCGCCGAAGACGATCGCGCCGCTCGGGCAGGCCTGCTGGCAGGCCGTCACGATGGTGCCGTCCGCGACCTTCCAGTCGGGGCTGCCGGCCGAGCCGCCCTTGCGGGCCCACTCGTTCTTCGCCTCGATGCGGGCGCGGTTGATGCGCTGCACGCAGAACGTGCACTTCTCCATCACGCCGCGGATGCGCACGGTGACGTCCGGGTTGAACTGCAGTTGCAGCCAGCGATCGGGACCCTCGCTGATGTAGTACTCGGGCTGCGTCTTCAGGATGCCTTCCTGACGATCCGGGGTGCGCTTGTGGTAGTTGAAGAAGTTGAAGCGGCGCACCTTGTAGGGGCAGTTGTTGCTGCAGTAGCGCGTCCCGATGCAGCGGTTGTAGACCATCGAGTTCAGGCCGTCCTCGTCGTGCACGGTCGCGGCAACCGGGCAGACCTGCTCGCAGGGCGCGTTCTCGCACTGCATGCAGGTGACCGGCTGCACGGCGTAGCCGGTGGGCGAGCCCTGCGGGCCCTTGAAGTAGCGGTCGATGCGCATCCAGTGCATCTCGCGGCCGCGCTTGACCATCGCTTTGCCGACGATCGGGATGTTGTTCTCGGCCTGGCAGGCGGTGACGCAGGCGCTGCAGCCGGTGCAGGTGCCCAGATCCACGCTCATCGCCCAGCGGAACTTGGCGCCGTCGAGGTTCGTCTCTTCCCAGAGCGAGAGGCGATGCACAACGTGCACGCGGTGCTTGGCGAAATCAGGGTGATCGCGGTACTCGCCCAGCGTCGCCTCGCGCACGAGGCCGCCAAGACGCTCGGCCACGCCGTCGGCGGGCACGTTGGGCTTGAGCGCGGAGACGGTGGCATCGAACGGATTGATCGCACCGTGATCCTGGGTGTGGGCGAACTCGTAGGTGCCCGTTTCCTTGGTGAGCTCGCACGCGCTGCTGAACGCACCCGGCACCATGACCGCGTAGCCGTCGAAGCCGCAGCCTTCGGCGAGCCGGCCTGCCGCTGCGGTGCGGCCGTAACCGAGCGCCAGCGAGACGCAACCTTCGGCCTGCCCAGGCAGCACCCAGACCGCGGCCACCACGGAACCGCCGGCGGTCTTCACGCGCACCATGCTCGCGGCCTTCAGGCCCATCGAGGTGGCCATCGCGGGCGACATGAGCAGCGCGTTGTCCCAGGTGATCTTGGTCACGACATCGGGAAGTTCCTGCATCCAACCGAGGTTGGCGAAGCGACCGTCGTGCACCTTGGAATCGAAGAAGAGGCAGAGCTCGACCTCGCCCGCCGCGCTGACCGGCGAGGCCGCGACCTTGGCGGTGTCGACCGCGAGGGCCGACTGGCTCTTTGCATTCGTGCCCGGCCACCAACCCTCGCTCAGGGCGGCGCGCCACGCGACGTCGAAGTCAGCACCGGCGAGGCCGCTCTTGCGCGCATAGACCTGCCGCGTGAAGTCGTAGCCCGTGCGCGGCTCGTGACCAGCCACGCGCAGCAACAACTCGACGGCCGACAGGCCGCCCGCTTCGGCGCCCATCATCGGCATGATCAAGGGCTGCTGGATCGAGAGCGTTCCATCCCACGCGGCACCGTCGCCCCAGCATTCGAGCGGGTGCGCCGAGGCAATGACCCAACCGTGAGCACACGCCACCGATGACTCGTCGTTGCGGTACGCAAGGCGGACCACATTCGGGATCTTGGCGATCAGGCCGGCCACGCCGAGCGACGCCGGCGCGTCGTAGGCGGGATTGCCGCCGAGCACCACGAGCGTGTCGATCGAGGATGCGTCGCGTGCGAACTCCGCGATGCCAGGGGCGGCTGCCGGCGCGGGGATGTACGTGACCGTGGTTCCTGCTCCGCCGAGCTTCTGGTTGATCGCGCAGGCGATCGCGTGCACGGCGGCAGGCTGGGTCGGACCCGCGACGACGAGCGCGCGCGCACCAGCTTCCTTCACGTCCTTGAGCAGCGCCTCGACGATCTTCGTCGCCTGCTCATCGAGCTTGGCATCGGCGGCGGTCGCACAGCCGGGAACCGCACCAAGACGGTCCGCGACCATCGCGGCAATCGCCTGGACCTGCGACGGCTTGACCGCGATGCGCTCGTCGGCATTCATGCCAGTCAGGCTCAGTCGGCTCTCGACGCAGTAGAGGCGCGTGATCTGCTGCTGCTTCGGGTCGGTCGAATCAAGTCGACGCCCCTTGGCGTAGTCGCCGGCGAAGCGGACGCTCGCCGGATGATCCGCAAGGAAATCGCCGCCGAACGAGACCACGACCTTGGCCTTGCCGAAGTCGGGCAGCACGCGCTTGGCGGCACCGAATGCGATCGCCGTGCCGGCTTGCTCGTTCATCTGGCCCGCGGGCGCATGCACGTAGACGCGCGCCTTGGGGAACGCCTTGCTGACGAGTTCGAGCGCACGCGCGTGGACATCGCCACCGATCGCCTCGGACAGGATCGCAAGACCCTCGCCCTGCTTGGAGCGGAGCCCATTCGCGTGCGTGGCCCACCAGCCGTCGAACTCAGGCAGGCTGGACGGAGCGCCCTTCTGCGTGGTGGAGCGGATGCGATCGGGGTCGTAGAGCTCGAGGATGCGCGCCTGCGTCATCGCGGACGAGCCACCGCTCGCCGAGGGATGGCGCTCATTGCCGTCGAGCTTGATCGGCCGACCTTCGTAGCTCGTGGCCATCGCGGGCACGGCCACGCCGTCAACCTGAAGGCACGTGGCGAACGCCACGGGGTGGCCGGCAACGCGATTCTCCTGGCCGCGCGCAGCGGGCACGATCTTGGTCTCGGGCCAACGCAGGCAGCCGCTGCTCGCCACGCCGGCAAGGGCGAAGCTCGCGCCCATGACCTTGATGAACTGGCGCCGATCCTCCTCGGACGCCTCGCTCGCGCCCTCGGGGAACTCGCGGTCGAGGAAACTGCGGAACTCTGGCGTCTGCTGCAATTCCTCGACGCTGCGCCAATGGGCACGGCCCGTGGGCACTGGGGCCGAAGGCATTTCGGCGGCGCGGGTCTCGCAGGAGCTGCTGGTCGAGTGGTCCATGGTGTGGTCGGCTCTTGGGTTCGTGTGGTGAAGCGCAGCGCGCGGTCAGCGGTGGCAGGTCGAGCAGTTTTCGCTCGGGCTGATGTGGTAGAGCTTCTTGAGCGCTTCGCGCTCCTCGGCCGTCATCTCGGTCCGCTGGTCCCAGGAGAGCTGGGTGATGCGATCGAGCGGGCGCAGGTTGTCGGTCGGGTTGCGATGGCACTCAAGGCACCAGCCCATGCTCATGGGTGCAGCTTTCTGCACGACTTCCATCTGGTCGACGCGGCCATGGCACTCCACGCACGACACGCCGCGATTCACGTGCGCGCTGTGATCGAAGTAGGAGTAGTCCGGCAGGTCGTGCACACGAGTCCAGAGCACCGAGAGGCCGCTCGCGTAACTCTCGCGGACGGGCTTCAGCTTGGGGCTGTCCTTCTGCACCTGCGTGTGGCAATTCATGCACGTCTGCGTGGCAGGAACGCTCGCGTGCGCGGCACGGTCCACGGTCGTGTGGCAGTACCGGCAGTCAAGCCCGAGCTGGCCCACGTGCAGCGCGTGGCTGTACGGAACGGGCTGCGTGGGCTTGTAGCCAACCTCGATGGTCTTGGGACTCCATGCGTAGGCGATGAGGAAGACGATGTAGAGCGGTGCGATCGCGCCGCCCACGGCCACGAGGGGCAGGACGGCGTTCGACCAACGGGGGAACAGGAATCGGCTCATGGGTAGAACCTCTTTGTGAAAACTTTCACGAAGAGGATCCCATAGGTTAGGGTTCCCCGCCCGGGAGAGTCAAGGGAATGGAAGCCTGATGAGGCGTTCTGTGAATTATTATAGGACGTTATTGAGCCATCCGACCTGCTGACCGTTAGCCTCGAGTCGTGATCGATACCCACTGCCACCTGACCTTTCCCCAGTTCATCGACCGGGTCGATGAGGTCATGGCCAACGCCGTTTCGGCCGGCGTTGCACAGGTCATCACGATCAGTACGTCGAGTCCCGACGCCGTCGCATGCCAGCGGGTCGCCAACGCCCACCCGTTGGTCTGGTTCTCGGCTGGCCTGCACCCCCTGCATTGCGACGATCCCAACGACTGGTCCGAGATGAAGGCCTGCGGCACCGATCCGCGCTGCGTGGCCTGGGGCGAACTCGGCTTGGACCGTTTTCACAAGGATCCGCCCCTCGATCGGCAACG
>CAMDAQ010000037.1 GCA_945888705.1 Singulisphaera sp. GP187 | reverse complement strand
GCGCACCCTTCGCGTACACTTTCGCGCCCGGCGCAGATGCGCCGAAGGAAGGACCACCCATGAACGCCAACACCATCATCTGGACCTACACCGACGAAGCTCCCATGCTGGCGACCTACTCGTTCCTGCCCATCGTCACGACCTTCGCGCAGAAGGCTGGCCTGAAGGTGGTGGTGAAGGACATCTCGCTCGCGGGTCGCATCATCGCGGCATTCCCCGAGTGCCTGCGGCCCGAGCAGCGGCAGGCCGATGACCTGGCCGAACTCGGCAAGACCTGCCTCACGCCCGAAGCGAACCTGATCAAGCTTCCCAACATCTCGGCAAGCGTGCCGCAGCTGAAGGCGGCGATCAAGGAACTGCAGTCGCAGGGCTACGCGCTGCCGGACTACGTCGATGAACCCACGACCGATGCCCAGAAGGACGCCAAGGCGCGCTACGACCGAATCAAGGGCAGCGCCGTCAATCCCGTGATTCGCGAAGGCAACAGCGATCGCCGCGCTCCGCGCAGCGTGAAGGACTACGCCCGCGCCAATCCGCACAAGATGGGCGCGTGGAGCTCCGACAGCAAGGCGCATGTCGCCAGCATGTCGGGCGGCGATTTCTTTGGCAACGAACGATCGGTGACGGTGCCGGCCGCAGCGACCGCCCGCATCGAGTTCGTGGGTGCCGACGGATCTGCGAAGGTCATGAAGGACGGCATCAAGCTCGGTGCCGGCGACATCATCGACGGCACCTTCATCAGCAAGACCGCGCTCGTCCGCTTCCTCGAGGAACAGGTTGCCGATGCACGCGCGAACGGCACGCTTTTCAGCATCCACATGAAGGCGACGATGATGAAGGTCTCCGACCCGATCATCTTCGGCCATGCGGTCAAGGCCTTCTTCAAGCCGGTCTTCGCCAAGCATGCCGCTGCGCTCGCCAAGGTTGGCGTGGACGTGAACAACGGCTTCGGCGATCTGGTCGCCAAGATCGCCACGCTGCCGGATGCGGAGCGTGCCGCGATCGAGGCCGACATCAAGGCCGTCTTCGATGGCGGACCCGCGATCGCGATGGTCGACTCGGACAAGGGCATCACCAACCTGCACGTGCCGAGCGATGTCATCATCGACGCGAGCATGCCCGCGATGATCCGCGAGGGCGGCCGCATGTGGAATGCGCAGGGCAAGACCCAGGATGCCAAGTGCGTGATCCCGGACCGCGCCTACGCCGGTGTGTACGAGGCGGTCTTCGAGGACTGCAAGGCGCACGGCGCGTACGACCCGAAGACGATGGGCAGCGTGCCCAACGTTGGCCTGATGGCGCAGAAGGCCGAGGAGTACGGCAGCCACGATAAGACCTTCGAGCTCAAGGCTGCCGGCACCATGCGCGTGGTCGACGCCTCGGGCGCGGTGCTCATGCAGCACGCGGTCGAGCCCGGCGACATCTGGCGCGCCTGCGTCACGACCGATGCCGCGATCAAGGACTGGGTCAAGCTTGCGGTCACGCGCGCCCGCGCGAGCGGCTTGCCGGCGGTCTTCTGGCTCGACGCCAAGCGCCCGCACGATGCTGAGCTCATCCGCAAGGTGCAGGCGTACCTGCCGCTGCACGACACGAAGGGCCTGGAGTTCCACACGCTCGATCCCAAGTCGGCCTGCGCGTTCAGCCTCAAGCGCATTCGCCAGGGTCTCGACACGATCAGCTGCACCGGCAACGTGCTGCGCGACTACCTGACGGACCTCTTCCCGATCCTCGAGCTTGGCACGAGCGCGAAGATGCTCTCGATCGTGCCGCTGATGGCGGGCGGTGGCCTGTTCGAGACCGGCGCTGGCGGCACCGCGCCGCGCCACATCCAGCAGTTCCTGCAGGAGAACAGCCTGCGCTGGGATTCGCTGGGCGAATTCATGGCGCTCGGGGCGAGCCTTGAGCACATGGCGCTCGTCACGGGCAGCACGCGCGCCAAGGCGATGGCCGAGGCGATGGACTGGGCGGTCGGCCAGTACTTGGTCAACAACAAGGCCCCGCAGCGCAAGGTCGGCGACCTCGACAATCGCGGCAGCCACTTCTACGTCGCGCTCTACTGGGCGCAGGCGCTCGCGAAGCAGACGACCGATCCCGCGCTTGCGAAGACGTTCGCCGGCCTCGCCGCAGACCTGACGGCGAACGAAGCGACGATCGTGGGCGAACTCAACGCCGCGCAGGGCACGCCGGTCGACATTGGTGGCTACTTCCACCCCGATTGCGCGAAGGCCGACGCGGCGCTGCGACCGAGCCAGACGCTGAACGCGATCCTCAAGGGCCAGGCGGTCGCCGCGCTGACCTGAGCCCGTGGCGCCAGAGTCACCAGTCGCCGCGATCGAGCGCCTGCTCCGAGAGGGGCGAGCGCTCGATGCGTTGGTGGTGGCCGAGCCGCTCGCTGCAAAGAACCCGCGCATGCTGCAGGCATGGCTGGGCGTGGCGCGCGCGAAGCTCCACTTGGGCTGGATCGCCGAAGCCGATGAGGCACTGGAACGGCTCGATGCGTTCGCGGCGTCTGACCCGCAGGTTGCGCTGCTGCGTGGGATCGTGCACCAGCGGCTCGGGCGCATCGACCAGGCTGCCGATCGCTTGCGCGCGGTGGCGACCGGCCGCTCGCTGCAGGCCGTCGAAGCCAGCGTGGCGCTTGGTGAGCTTTTCTGGTTCGCGCATCGGCACGATGAACTGCGGGCGTGGCTCGCCTCGGCGGGCCCGGCGTGGGCACACGATTCTCGTGCGGCGCTTCTGCATGCTCGATTGCTTGGACGCAGCGACGCCGCCGCTGCAGTCGATGCTCTGCGTGCGCTGTGCGTGCCGGAACATGCACCGCCGGTCCGGCGCGCCGCAGGCTTCGAGGCCGTGGGCCTGCTTGATCGACTCGGGCGTTACCGCGAGGCGTACGACCTTGCGTTGGCCATGCATGCCGACACGACAGCCCCCTTCGATCTCGATGGTTTGCTGATGGAGACTGGTCGGGTCGCCCAGGCCGTCGTGCGCGGTGAGCGGTTCCCTCCCTCACGGGTCGAACCCGTCGAGGGGATCTGCCTGGTCGCGGGACTGCCGCGATCCGGCACGACGCTGCTCGAGCAGATGCTCGACCGGCACCCATCCATCAGCGGGATCGGCGAGTACGACGGCGTGGATCGGCTTGGGTTCGACCTGCAATCGACGGGGCAGTGGCCGCGCGGACTGGGCATGCTGCGTGCCGAGGTCGTGCGACCGATCCGGGATCGCTACGTGCATGGCGCGCGGCGGCTGGCTCGCCCCGGCGCACCATGGTGCTTCGACAAGACGCTGCGCGCTTGGCGATGGATGCCTGCGCTCGCGTGCGCGCTGCCGGGCGCTCGGTTCATCCACCTGCAGCGCGATCCGCGCGACATGGCGATCAGCATCCTGCTCTCGTACTTCCATCCGATCAACGATGGCTGGACCGCTTCGCTGGAGTCGATCCGTCGCGTGGTCGAGGTTGAGCGCGCACTCTTGCCAGCAGCGATCGAGGCCGGCGGCTTCGCACACGAGTCAATTGTGTACGAACGGTTGGTCGCCGACCCTGCGGGGCATGCCGCGCGCTGCCTGCGCCTGCTCGGGCTCGAGGTCGATGCAGCCGTGCTCGCGCCGCAGGAGAACCGCCGCGCCGTCTTCACCCTGAGCCACGAACAGGTGAGAAGGCCGATCAACACATCATCGATCGGCCGCTGGAAGAACTACGCCTTTGCCTTCGATGGCTCGTGGGATGCGCTGGCTGCAGGGCACGAGCGCGCGGTGAAAGGCTGATGGGCAGCTCAGAGCTGCGCCCGGGTGACCAGCCTCAGCTGCCCGCGCCCGCCGCCGCGCCGCGCTGCTTGGCCACGCGCTCGACCTGGTCGAGGTAGGACTGGATGTTCTCGCGCGGCTTGACCTGCTGCGCTGCACGCAGCAAGGGGAGCGCCTCGGCGTACTTGCCTTGGCTCACGAGCAGCTGCGCGTGGCGCACCTTGGCATCGGCCTCGAACTTTTCGATCTTTGCGGCAGCCTCGTAGTTGAAGACTGCGCGATCCGGATCGCCCGTCCGCTGGTGGTACTGGCCAAGCAGGATGAGCGCCTCGCCGTCCATGGGATCAAGCGCGACGATCTCGGCGAGCACCTTGGCTTCCTCCTCGCCGGCGCCCTTGGCCACGGCCAGGCGCGAGCGGAGCTTGAGCAGGTCCTTGCGCTCGTTTGCGGAGAGGTCGTTGCCGTAGATCCGCTCCATGGCCGAGATGAGCGACTCGCTCTCGTCGTTCGCCTGGCGCGCAATGAGCACGCGGCACGCGCGGATGCCTCGCTCGGCTGGGCCGCGTGGCGTCATCTCCATGGCTCGGCTGTAGCAGCGCACCGCATCGGCGTAGAGCCCCTCGTTCACGTAGATGTCGCCGCACATGTTGAGGGTCTCGATCGTGGGCTTGCCCAGGCGATCGACGATCTCGTAGTTCTGCGCGGCCTTCATCGCCTGGTTGCTGCCGAGGTAGGCGTTGGCCTGAAGCATCCACAGATCGATGGCTTCCGGGTTCTGGGCGATCAGGTCACCGGTGAGCGTGATCGCGTCGGGGTAGCGGCCTTGCTTGAAGAAGGCGCGCGCCAGGCCGAGCTTCCAGTCCTTGGTCTTCGGATCGAGCAGGATCGCCTGGCGGTAGGCAGATTCCGCACCGAGCGGGTTGTCGGTGTTGCCGTAGCAGTAGCCGAGCAGGCCGAAGGTGACCGAGTCCTCGCCGCCGAGCTCGACGACCTTCTGCATGGCCTCGATCGCCTGCGGGAACTCCGACTTGCGCACATGGATCATCCCCAGGTTCTTCCACGCGCGGCGGAACTTGGGGAACTTCTCGACCGTGCGGCGGTACATCGTGGCGGCGTCGTCAAGCTGTTCGCGCTGGAAGAACACGTTGCCGAGCGTGAAGTCGAACGCGGGGTTGCTCGTGTCGGTCAGGTTGGGGCGCAGGAGCGCGAGCGCCTCGTCCCACTTCTCCGCGGCGATCGCCTGGAGGATGCCGACCATCGCCATCTTCTCGGGATCGGTGAGCCCGCCCGGCTCGATGTCGGTCTCGGCTTGGTAGCTCTGCACCAGGTTCCACTGCCAGCGCACGTCCTTCATGAGCTGCGCGAGTTCAGGCGGGATCGGCGGCGACTGCGGCGAGAGCGCCGGCGGCTCGTACGCGATCGGCGCAGGTGGTTCGGCAGGCATCGCGGGCTGCGCGCTGGCGGCGGGGGCCTGCTCGGCGGGGGCAGCCGTCGCCGCGGGCTTCGTCGTCGTGGCCTCGGTGGCGGCGGGCTGTTCGGGGGCCTGCGCGAGCGCAGCAGCGAGCGTGATGGTCGTGATGGTGAACATGGGGGTCATCTCCGGTCGGTCACTTCTTCTTGGGGAACGTGATGGGAGCCATCATGCGGAAGCGCACGGACTCGCCGTTGCGCTTGCCGGGCTCGAACTTCCAGCTCTTGACGCAGTTGATCGCCACCTGGTCGAACGCCGAGTTGTTGCTGCGGCGGACCTTGGGTTCTTCGACGCGGCCCTGTTGGTTCACGACGAAGATCACCTGCACGGTGACGTTGTCGGACTGCAGCTTCTTCAGCGCCGCCGGAACCACGGGGCTCGACTGCGCGATCACGCGCGGCTTCTGGTCGAGGTCGCCCACGCTGAAGAGTCCGTCGGCTTCCTCGGTGGTCTCGGAGGCTTGCCTGATCGCCGTACCGAGGTTCACGGTGAAGTCGCCGCCGAACCCGCCTGCACCACCGGTGCCGGGATTCAGCGCGAGTTCGAGTTGCGACAGGTCGAGCGGCGGCGCCTCGTCGGCCAGCTTCGGCGGCTCCTGTTCCGGCGGCTGTTCCTCGGGCTTCTCCTCTTCCTGCTCGATCTCCCTCGGCGGCGGTGGCGGCGCGATGGTGTCGGCGTCCTGAACCTGCAATTCCTCGGTGGGTGTGCTGGTGATCGATTCGAGCACCGGCAGCAGCATGAAGATGCCCAGGCCCAGCGCCAAGCCGCCGATCGTGGCGAGCGTGCGCCGGGAGCCCGTGGCGATCATGGAGAGTGCGCGCGACATGGTCAGCCCTTCCTCGTCGCCACGCTGACCTTGTTGGCACCGGCGGCCTTGGCTTCGTCGATTACGCGGATCAGCACGCCCGAGGGCGCACCCGTGTCGGCCTGGATGATGACCGGCAGGTTGTCCTTGGCGATCATGCGGCGCACGAGCGTCTGCACGCCGTTCACGCCGATCTCACGCCCGCCGTAGACGACCTCGCCATCGGGGGTCAGCGCGATGAAGATGCTGTTCTTCTCGAGCACCTTCGCCGAGGCGGCGAACGGCTTGTTCACCTTCACGCCCGGCTCCTCGATGAAGGTTGTCGTGACGATGAAGAAGATGAGGAGGATGAAGACGCAGTCGAGCATCGAGCTCATGTCGATGCCCGGTTCGCCGCCGCCTGAGTTGGAGTCTCGGAACTTGCCCATGTGCGCCTCAGGAGTTCTTGCTCGCCAGGTTGACCTTGGCCGCGCCGGCGGCGCGCGCCTCGCCCATCACCTGCACGACGACACCCGCCGGGGCCTCGCGCTCGGCACTGATGACGACCGGCACCTCTTCGCGAGCGAGCGCCCGTTGCACGATCGCGCCGACCGCGCTCACCGCGACCTTGCGGCCTTCGTGGAAGACGTTGCCGGCCTTGTCCACGACGAGCGCGACCGTGGGCTTGGGGCTGTCGCCGCCGGCAGAGGGCGTCGGCCGCTCGACCTCGAGTCCGCGTTCGTCGACGAAGGTCGTCGTGACGATGAAGAAGATGAGCAGGATGAAGACGCAGTCGAGCATCGAGCTCATGTCGATGCCCGGTTCGCCCGCATCATCACCGCCGCCGTCGGAGAAGCGTCCCATGTCAGGCGAGCTCCGTCTGGGTCGGTCCCTTGAGCGCTTCGGTGGCAGCCGACTGGACGTTGGCCAGGAAGTCGGTGCTCGCCTCGAGCCGCTGGGACATGAAGTAGTGGAAGAAGACGCCCGGCAGCGCAACGGCCAGGCCAGCCTCGGTCGTGATCAGCGCTTCGGCGATCCCCTTGGCGATGGCGCCCATGGTCTGCTCGCCGCCCGTTCCCGAGGCGAGTGCATCGAAGGTCGCGAGCATCCCGGTCACGGTGCCGAACAGCCCGAGCAGCGGCGCCGCGCTGACGCAGACCTTCATCACCCGCAACTGGCTCTCGAGGGGTTCCAGTCGGCGCGAGGCGTACTCGTCGAAGAGCGGCTCGATGGCTGCGGCGTCGGCAGAGGTCGCCGCCGTGCGGGCGAGTGCCGGCAAGCCACCGTCCTCGATTGACTCGGGCGACTCGATCCATTCGCGAATCGTCGAAGCCCGACGCGGTCGCATGTCGCCGAAGGTCAGCGCCAGGAGCACGTTCACGCCCACGCCGCACATGAGGATCGCCACGCCGGCGATGGCATACATCGACGGTCCGCCGGCCTGCCAGATCTCCAGCGTGCGCTGGAGGAGCTCGCTCGATGCGGAGGAGAGTCCTGCCTGTGCGGTGGCGTCCATGGATCAGCTGCCCTGCGTTGCGCTGCGCTTGAGGAACTCGTTGATGAACGCCAGGCCCGAGGCTTCCATGCGGCTGGTGATCCCGCGGGCCTGTGCCGACAGGATCGCGTGCAGCAAGAGCGCCGGGATCGCCACGATCAGCCCGTACTCGGTCGTGATGAGGGCTTCCGAGATGCCGCCCGAGAGCGTCTTCACGTCGCCGGTGCCGTAGATCTCGATTGCCTTGAAGGTGTCCATGATGCCGGTCACGGTGCCGAGCAGCCCGAGCAGCGGCGCGGCGGCTGCGGAGATCGCGAGCAGCGGGAGCATCGAGTTCACGCGTGACTTGGTCTTCTGCATGATCTCGAACATCTGCTCCTCCATCACCTCGCGAGAGAGCGAGAGGCAGGATGCGCCGGCAGCCACCATGCGCCCGGTGGGCCCGGGCAGCTTGGCAGCGAGATCCTGCGCCTTGGCATCGTCGTGCTCAGCGATCGCCTTCAGCACAGCCTGGAATCGACGACGGCTCGGCGTGCGGATGAGAACCATGGTGAGCCACTTGATGAGGGTCACGATGGCCACGAGGATCGCTACGGCCAGGATGGGCCACATGACCGGTCCACCCTTGAGGAAGTGCTCGACGACGGTCTCCTCGCTCTGTGCGATCTTGTCGGCGGTGCCCATGGTCGGGTCGAAGGGGATCGAGCCGGAGGTGCCAGCGAACCAGTCCGTGGCGGCCTTCGCCGTGAGGGGGTCCTTGTACGGCGTCACGTTCGGTTCGAGCGAGCCGAGCTTCTGCTCGGCGATGCCGGTTACGCCCTGCCCGCCGAAGAAGGCAGCCGGACCGAGCACGAGGAACTTGCCCTGCACGACCTGGCCCGCGGGATCGACGGCCGTGCCATCGAAGCGGGCGCCGCCGAACGAGTCCTCGAGGCGGTCGATCGTGGCGGTGAGTGCGGCCAACTGCTTCTCGAATACGTCGCGCTTGCCGAGCGACGAGTTGTCGGCAGCGAGGCGCGCCTGCTCGAGCGGCCCACGCCAGCGCTGCAGCTCGGCGATGTGCATGCCGCTCTCGGCGTTGCGCAGGTACTCCAGCATCAGGTTCGAGAGGTAGCTCACCTCTTCCTGGCGCCCCTTGATCTCGTTGGAGAGGTTGGTCAGGTCAAGCGCACGGCTGTCGGCCACGCGCTGCACCTGCTGCAGCTTCTGGCGAGCTTCGATGAGTTGGTTCTCGAGTTCGCCGATGCGGCGCGTGAGCGGCACCTTCTCGGTGGCGACGCGCTCACGAAGGACGCTGAGTTCGTTCAGCGCAGCCGCGAGCTGGTTCTCGACCTGGCTGGCGGCGGTGCCGAACGTGGCCTTGGGAGCATCGGTGGCCTGCGGTGCCGGCGCAGCGGATGACGCTGGCGACTGGAGCAGGGCGAGGGAGAGGATCGCGAGGATCGTGTTCATGGTCGTTCGTTCCGTGATTCAGTTGGTCTTGACCGGGATCGGCACGAAGGCCGCCGGCTTCTGGTTGCGAAGGATGGCCACGATGCGCTCGATCGCCGGGCCGTTGTCGTTGCTTTCGGTCCAGGTCCAGCCTTCCGGCGCACCGCGGCCGATGCCGGCGATGCGCCCGCCCGCGCCGACGTAGTAGCCCTGCGCCAGCCCGAGGTAGACGGCGGTGACCTCGACGGAGGAACCATCGGCAAGCTTGCGGATCTCGCTCGACTGGGTGATTTCGCGGTTGAAGCGGTTGGCTTCGTTGATGATGCCAACAATGTTCTGGAAGCGCACCGCGAGTGAGAGGGTGGTCGCGGCGGAATCCTCGGGCAGTCGCTGCGTGAGCGGCTTGAGCTTCTCGGCCAGGGGTGTCGGGAAGCGCTTCACGAGTGCCTTGACCTTCGTCTCGAGCTGCGCGGCCATCGCGGCCAGCTGCGCCGAGGCATCCTTCAGCGTGCCCGCCTCCTGAGCCAGCGTGTCACGCTTGCGGTCGGCTTCGGTCAACGTGGCGTCGACTTCCTTGGTGCGGTCGGCGAGCGTCTTGAGTTCGCGATCAAGGACGTCGATGCGCGAGTCGAGCAGGTCCTTGCCCAGCGCCCAGTCGCGGCGTTCGACGCCGATCGTGCGGCGGGTCTCGACCCACTTCTCAAGCGCGTCGCGCGTGAGTTCGATGCGCTCGCGGACTTC
Source organism: Singulisphaera sp. GP187 (assembly GCA_945888705.1). GTDB lineage: Bacteria > Planctomycetota > Phycisphaerae > Phycisphaerales > SM1A02 > SYIB01. Next base: position 8,629 of record CAMDAQ010000037.1, on the reverse strand, counting down.
AGCTTGCGCCGCGACCGCCGGGTCGATGGCGGGGGCCGCGGGAGCCGGCGCTGCCTGCGGGGCAGCGGGCTGCGGTACGGGAGCTGCCGTGGTCGCAGGTGCAGCGTTGGTCGCGGGCGCCTGCGTTGCGGGTGCGGCCGTGGGCTGCGGAGCCGCGGTCGGCGCGGCATCCTGCGCGACCGCCGTGAGCGTGGCCGCGAGCGCGGCGATGGGGAGTAGCGTGCGGATCGGGTGCATGGTCATGGTTCCTCAGAAGTCGATGCGATAGGTCAGGCCCAGCGAGAAGTCGATGCCCGCCGAGTAGGTGGACTGCAGGGTGTCGTTGCCGTCGATGCGGTAGACGGTCTGGATGTCGGGGTTCGTCAGGTTCTTCGCAGCGAACGACAGCGTGAGGCCATCGATGATCCGCTGCTGGATGGAGATGTTGAGCGTCTCGAAGGGGATCTGGTAGATGTCGGGCGTGATGGCCGTGGGGGCGGATCCACCGCCGCCGTTCGTGGATGCGCCGCTGATCAGCGTGTCGCCCTTGTACGTCCAGAAGACGCCCAACTGCGTGCCCCACTCCTCGAACTCGTAGGTCACGTTGGCGTTGAGCAGGTACTCGGGCGTCTGGATCATGGGGCGCGAGCCCTGCGGTGATCCGAAGTCGATGAACTGCTGCTCAAGGTCATCCGGCAGTTCGGTCTCCGAGTTCAGGTACGTGGCGTTGGCCCCGGCGGCCAGGCCTTTCCAGGCCTCGCCGATGATCTGCTCCATGCCGACGCGCACTTCGCCCTCGAGGCCGAACAGCGTGGCGCTGTCGAAGTTCACGGGCGTGGTGTACTGGAAGCCCGTGCCGTAGCGACCGATGTACTCAATGTTGTCCGAGATGTCCTTGTAGAAGGCCGAGCCCGAGAGCAGCCACTTCTCGAAGGGCGTCCAGTCCAGGCGCACGTCGTAGTTGTTGAGCGAGCTCATGCCCAGGTCTGGGTTGCCGATGAAGATCGGGCCCGCCGCGTACTCCTGCTGCAGGATCGGCGTGAGCTCGCGGAACGTCTGCCGTGCCACGGTCTGCGCGAGTGAGGTGCGGAGGATGAGATCCTCCTCGATGTTCCAGTTCCAGCCGATCATCGGCAGGAGGTCATCCTGGTTGTAGTTCGTGTCGCCGCTGGTCGAGAGCACGCCACCGGTCTCAGGGTTCAGGATGAGCGCACTCGGCTCGCCGTAGAGCGTCGTGCCGATGAACGTCGTCTCGACACGGAAGCCGGTCACGATGTTCATCGTGTCGTTGATCGGCATGTCGACCATCGCATACCACGCCGTGATCAGCTGCGATCCGTCGTAATCGACGTCGGGGTAGGGCGGGCCCGCGTAGACGGGGTGATCCTCGTCGGGGAAGACCGCGCTCCAGGGGTCATCCCAGCCAGCCTGATATCCCTGGCCGAAGGTCGGCGAGGTCGGATCCAGGATGAAGCTGTTCTGGTCGAAGGTGCGGGCGACGTTGTCGTAGAAGCCGCCGAACTTGAGGTAGCCCTCGCGGTCGTTCCACTGGCTGAAGGGAACCTTCAGGTTCAGCGCGGCCTGCGTGCTGTTCTCGTTGATGTACTTCTCGATGTGCTGCAGGTTGCCGAGCGAGAACGTCGCCGGTGGGTTGAGCGGCGTCCAGCCGCCGGTGGTGAAGATCGGTGGATCACCGATCGGCACGAGTGGCTGCCACGCGGCGTTGAACTGCACCTGATCCGGCTGGTTCAGCTGTGCATCGCTCACCGAGAAGCGCCAGTCGACCACCGGGGCTCCCCAGATCGCCGTCGGATCCTGACCCACGTCTTCGGTGCCGAGGAACGACAGCGTGTGCTCGCCGTTCAGGATGAACGTCGTGGTGGACGATTGCTGGTAGGTCAGCGTTTCGTTGCGCTGCCACGGCGCGAGGGGCTCCGGCAGCGGCGGGTCGAACGGATCGCCAGGGGTCCCCGGCGTCCAGCCCGGCGTGGTGTTGTCATTCGGATTCCAGCCCGGGAAGTAGTACTCGCGACCGCGCTGGTCAATGGCCAGCACGGCCTGGCTCTCCGAGAGCTGCGTGTACAGGAACTTCGCGCCGAGCTTGGTGTTCTCGGATTCGTAACCCACCGTGCCCAGGCCGCCCCACTGCACGACTTCGGTGCCCTGGGTGATGTCATAGAGCTGCGTGTACTCAAGGTCGGTCGGCAGAGGCACGGGTTCCAGCGGAGCCAGCGGTCCGCCGGGCGCGAGCTGCACCAGCGTGTTCTCCTGCCCGTTGTCGAAGTACGAGTAGTCCTGCTCGTAGAAGAAGCTGCCGAAGGCGCCGATCTTCGATCCATCTCCCAGGTCGTACTTGCCGCCGCCGGAGAACGACATCTTGTACTCGAGCGGATTGTCGGTCGGCTCCGTGCCGACGGGCAGCGGCCAACTCTCACCCATCAGGCCATAGGGAATGGCCAGCGTGTCGTTGTTGCCCAGGAGATCCAGCCCACCACCCTTGTACGACAATCCCTTGCCGTAGGCCTGCGAGTTGAAGCCGGTCTGCACCTTGACCTGGAAGCTCGTTTCCTCGGGAATGTCGCGCAGTTCGATGTTGACCGCACCGCCGGATGCATCGCCCTGCTGGTCCGGCGTGAAGGTCTTGCTGACCTGGATCGACTGGATCACCGCCGACGGGAACTGGTCGAGCTGAACCGCGCGCTTTTCGTCGTCGGCCGTCGGCAAGCGTACGCCATCGAGCTGCGCGCTCACGTAGCGCTCTGGCAGGCCGCGGACGACGGCGTACTTGCCATCCTGAATCGTGGCGCCGGGCACCAGCAGCAGTGCGGCCGCGGCATCACTCGCCCCCGAGCGATTGATGATGTCCACGCCCACGGTTTCGAGCAGCTGCGGCGACTGCAGGCGCAGCTCGAGGAGCTGTCCTTCGGAGCCGGCAAGGTCGAGTTCCTCGACGACGAACTCCTCCATCTCCTCGAACTCGCCGGCGAGACGGATGGTGACGTCCGTGAGCTGGCCCTCGCGCACGATGACATCGCCGCGGACCTGCCGCGCGTAGCCATCCTTCGAGAAGACGAGCGTATAGGTGCCGGCCGGAACGTCGGGGATCAGGAAGTTTCCGTTGTCGTTGCCGACGACGCGCTTGCGCAGGCCGACGACGTCGATGGTGGCCGCACCGAGCGGCGCATCGAAGTCGCGGTCGTACACGATGCCACGAATCGAGCCCACCTGTGCGGCCGCCGGCATCGCCGCGACACTGGCGACGATGGCAGCAAGAGGAAGGGTTCGGCCGAGCGTCACCACGGTTCGCCGAGCGACTTCCTGCACATGGCGATGCGCTCACGGAGCGCGGGCGTGATCGTTGCGCCGCTGCGCGCCATGGCGACCAGCGTGGCGCTCAGGTCTTCAGCGCGCGGCCGCGAGTTGGGGTTGATCGTGCCGGCGGCGAGGGCCTCGAGCCAGCAGGTTTCGGCCTTCGCCTGATCACCGATGGCCATGTAGCCCTCGGCGAGGGCGCGCGGCGAACGAGCCCGGAAGACATCGACGATCTCCTTCTTGCGGCTCTCGTAACTGGCCAGCGCGGCGTCGAGCGCAGCGCGCGCGCCATCCGCGTCACCCAAGCCAGCGCGGGCCTTGGCAACCTCGACCTGCATCGAGGTCAGGTCTTCGGGAAGGAACACGGTTTCGGCGACCTGCTTGGCGGCCAGGTCGAGCCGCTCTTTGGCGCGACCGGTCTCGCCCAGCGCATGCAGCGCGCTCGCCAAACGGGTGCCGTAGATGATCTGCAGGTCCATCGGCATCGCCGGCAGCGCGGCATCGATGGTGGCGGCGGCCGCCAGGGCCTGCTCGCGATTGGAGGTCATGCGACGCAGCAGGGGGAGGTAGGCATCCAGCGCATTACGCATGCCGTCGAAGGTCCCGCCCTTGATGACCTCGTCGAGCACCTTTGCTTGGGCCTCGAACTGCTCTGGGGTGAGCACGGGGATCACCGCGCCATCGACCTTGCCGGTTTCGGCCTGCGATGCCCCGGCCGAGAGGTCCCGCGCCATGATCGCGTTGCCCAGGATCGCATGGATCTTGGCGGCCTCGATCTGGATGCGCTCGCGACGCCAGTCCTGCTCGCCGATGGCCCGCTCCATCGCCAGGCGTGCGTACTTGAGCGCGAGCTCGCGGTCGCCCTTCAGCGCGTACTGCACGCCGATCAGGCCCTCGCACTCGCCGCGGCGCCAGCCTTCGATCGATTCTGCGTAGCGGGCCGCGGCGATCGGATCGCCAGCGTCGAGATAGGCCAGGGCCACCCACTCCTGGCACTGTGCGCGCTCGCGGTCGTGGATCTTGGTCGGGATCGCGCTGGCGACGGCCATCGCCTGCTCGAGGATCCAGCCGCGATCGGCGGTGGTTGCCGCTGCGGCCGCGCGCGGCGCTTCGGCCTTCGCCTCAGGAGTTGAGGCTGGGGTCGCGGTTGGCGCGGCAGTCGGGGTGGGCTGCTCGACGGGGCTCGGGGGCGGTCCGCCCGCGGACTCAGGTTGCGGAGCAGGCTTGCTGCATGCACCCAAGACACACGCCATGGAGGCGAGCGCGCAGATCGAGCGATTGGAGAACTTCGTCCGTGACATGGTGTGCGCTTGAAAGAGAACGGGCGTCTGGTGGAGAGTCGGACTCAACCACCAGACGCCCGATTGCGGACGCTATGACTCGCGCGTTAAGAGGCCGTCAACATCGTTCAGGCCGCGTTAAGGAAGCGCAAGTTCTGTCCAGCCAGCTCACTGGGGGCAGCTGCCCCAAGCGGCGAGCATGACGCCCAAGTCGGCACCATCGGTGTCGCCCGAGTTGTCGATGTCGCCGTCGGCGGTGCCCCAGGCAGCCAGGAGAGCCCCAAGGTCAGCGCCACCGACCGAACCGTCGCCGTTGAGGTCGGCGGGGCACGGAGCGGCGATCACGCAGCCACCCGGAGGAGCGATGTTGATGCCGAAGGCATCAGCAGCGGTCCAGCCGCAGAGCCAGTTTCCGGTGGAGCTGAACGCGCCGCGGAACTGGGCCTGCTCGAAGAAGCCGTCGTTCGGCGCGGTGCCGACGCTGGTGACGGCCGCACCGGCGGCGCGGGGGTCGATGCTGGTCACCGGACGGATGATCAGCGAACCGTTGGGGTTCACCGCCGTGCCCTTGGTGATCGCCACGATCGGCATGTCAGCTGGGTTGGCCGCAAGGGTGCCCGCGTTGACGTTGTTGCCGCTGGTGAAGACGCCGTAGGTGTTCGCTTCGTTGTAGGCCGAGGCGTTCAGGTTGTTGTAGAAGACGCAGTCACGCACGTCGATCAGGTTGCCGCTGGCCTGCGCCTGGTAGGCCTGCGCGGGGTTCGCGAAGGCGTTGACCGAGGAGTAGGTGTTGTACGGCGTGGTCCAACGCGCGGCGTAGCTCAGCGTGCCATTGAAGGCGTAGCCAGTCTGGCCGCCGGTGGCTTCACCGTCGGAGTTGGTGTTGCGGATGCACTGCTCGCCGACGTCCATGAAGATGCTGTTGCGGATCTGGAGGTTGGCGTTGTCGCGGAACTCCACGCCCGTGTCGCCGCCGGTCGATCCGGTCTGGCCGATCATGGTGAGGTTGTAGACGACACCCGTGGTCACCGGCTGCGCGTCCGACTTCTCGGCGCCGTCGATTTCGAGGATGTTGTCGCCGGTGCCCGAGCCCTGGGCCGCATTGCCTGAGTAACCCTGCACGATCAGGCCGAACTGGGCCTTGCCGCGCCAGCCCTGGTCGATGTCGAGGCTGTCGTCACCGATGTTCCAGACGCTGAAGTACTGCAGGTTGACGTTGCCGCCCCAGATTTCGATGCCGTCATCGACGTTGTTCCAGATGTCGATGTGGTCGATGATGGTTTCCTTGCCGATGCCGCCGAGCGACAGGCCGTTGAGCTCGTTGCCCAGGCCGATCACCTTGCCGCCGTAGCGCAGGCTGACGTACGAGAAGGTGCCGCTCGAGTCGAGGTCGTCACCACCGCCGTAGATCACGTTCGGGTCGGTCGAGGAGGTGCCGGTCAGGCCTTCCATCTGGGCGAAGTTCGCTGCGTTCGGGGCAGCGGTGTTGCCGGCCGGGGCGCCGTTGCCGTACTTGCCGATGTAGGCGCGGCCCATGACCGTCAGGTTGCCCCACTCGTTCATCGCCACGCGGGGCGTGCCGGTCTTGGGGTTGCCGGCCGTCCACGTCGCGACGTCAGCCGTCGAGGTGAAGATGATCGGCGACTCGTTGGTGCCGTTGGCGACGATGCGCGCGCCGCGGCAGATCGCGAGCGAGCCACCGAGGTTGGTGGTGCTGGCGACGATCGTGCCGGGCTCGATGGTCAGCGTGGCGCCGGGGAGCACGTAGATCTGGTTCTGGAGGTTGTAGGTGTTGTTGGCGGTCCAGGTGGTCGAGGTCGAGATGTTCTGGGTGACCAGGATCTCGGCCGCGCTGGCGGCGCCGGCCACGAGCAGGGTGGCAGCGAGGCACGAGGCATTCATGAGCTTCATGATGAAAGGCCTTTCTTGGGGGTTGATGGTCGACGGACGATTTGGAGTGAGCGAAACGAAGAATGCTCAGGTCCGCATGGACCGAAGCGACGTCACGGGCGAATGTCCTGCCTAGATCAGGATCTCCAGAGCCCGGTCTGGAGAGGCAGAAACGTAAGCCCCCAGCGTGTTAAGTCACGTGAGCAGTCTGTTAGGACTCCGTGTGGAACGCCGGGCGATCATCATGCCGCCTTCACGCTTGCTGAACGCATCCTGAACAATGCGATCATGCGCAGGAGGTAATTCTTCCCCGTTCATGAAGCGGGTCATCCATCACGTGGTCTCGTCGAGCGCCGTCGCGGTTGTTGCCGCCATGGCCGTTGCTCAAGATCCCGCGCCCGCACCGATCGTTCCGCCGCCGCCGATCACGCCGTTGCCCGCCGGCAGTGGCGTTGAACCGCTGCCGCCGGATGCCGAGCCGCCCGCGCCAGAGCCAGCACCCAAGCCAACCAAGGGGAAGCCTGCGCCGCCGCCGCCCGTGATTCGCCCGCCGGGCGAGGAAGGCAAGGCCAGCACGCCGCTGCCACCTAAGGCGATCGAGGTTCCTGCCGCCGTGCAGAAGGAAGGCGACCGGCCGAGCCGGTTCTACCTGCAGACCGGGGCGGGGGTCTCGATCATTCCTGACCTGACGCTGAAGGGGTTTCCTGCAGCCGACATCGGTGGTGCCGTCGAAGAAATCGGGTTCACCGGCGGTTCGCTGTCGCCCGATCTTGGGGTGTCGTGGTCCCTGCTGGTCGGGTTCCGGGTCGCTGATCGCGTGGCGATCGAGCTGGAGTCGGGCTACACCACCAATTCCGTGAGTGGCTTCTCGGGAACGCTTGAGGAGTATGTCGGTGGTGCGCCGTTCATTCCGGGGACATTCGCGTCCACGGACGATGGCACGCTGTCGATGATCCCGATCTTCGCCAACATCTCATGGGAGTTGCCGCTGATCGAGCGCCGGGCCGGACGTGACGAGAGCGGCCTCTCGTTGCGGCTGGCCGGCGGCTTCGGCGTGACGCAGATGGAACTGTCGATGCAGGACCTCGTCGTGAGCGCGCCCACGGCCGGCGTCGATGGACAGACCTTCGGCATCGACGGCACGAGCTGGCAGATCGCCGGTCAGTTCCGCACCGATCTGCTCTGGAACCTCTCGTCCAACGTGGATCTGGGTGTGAGTTGGCGCCTGATGTACATGGGTGCGCCCGACTTTGGCGACGTGACCTTCGAGGACAGCGCGAACTTCGAGTCGTCGCAAGGGCTGTCGTTCGGGGACACTTGGGCGCAGTCCATCCAAGGGTCGCTCAACTTCCGCTTCTGAACCATGGAGTTTCGCATGCATGCCAGCACCCTGATCGCCGCGTCGATGGCTTGCGCGTTCGTCGCCCGCCATGCGGTCGCGCAAGTTCCGGCGGGCGCGCCCGAGCAGGCCATCGCGCCCGCGACGGCACAGGAGTTCTCGAACCGCGTCTACATCGGCACATCCCTTGGTGCGGCCTTCCTGCCCAAGCTCAAGATCAGTGATGAGTTCGAGACCGAAGCGGCCTATGGGCTGACGGATGTGGGCCTTGACACCGACGTCGGAGCCGCGTTCACGATCGCACTGGGCATTCACGCGACGGAGAACCTCTCGCTGGAAGTCCAGACTGGCCTGACGTGGGTGGGCTTCGGTGGTGCAAGTGGCGAGTTGTCGTTCCTGCAGCGGACCGGTGACCCAACGTCCTCCTTCGATGCCACGCTCTCCGGCGGCAGTGGTTCATTCCTGCAGGTTCCGGTCATGGCCAACGCCACCTGGCGCATTCCGCTCACCAAGCGTGCACCAGGCACGGATGACACGTCGATCGGTCTGATCTTGGGCGGCGGCTTCGGCGCGATCAACACGGGGGCCGACATCTCCGACATCACGGTGGCGCCGACCACCGGTGCGGTCCCTGACTACACCATGTCGATCAACGGCAATGGCTGGTCGTGGGCGGCGCAGGCGAGGGTGGGCCTGGACATCGCGCTCTCAAGCCGCGTGAGCCTTGGCTTGGAGTACCGGCTGATCGGCCTCAACGAAGCCGACCTTGGTTCCGCCGACTTCAGCGAGGATCTCGATCGCTTCAGCGACATCACGATCGAGACGTTCA
>CAMDAQ010000036.1 GCA_945888705.1 Singulisphaera sp. GP187 | reverse complement strand
GGGCGGCACGATCGTGGTCGAGCCGATCGATGGCGCGACTGATGCAGTTGCCGACGCAACCGTCACGCTGCGGGTGGTCTTCCCCGGCGACCGACCGATCGAACTCGACGCCACCGTCATCGACGGCATCGTGCACGTGCTCGCGGTGCGCGAGGCGTCCGCGGCCGCAGTGCCCCAGGGCACACTGCCCTTGCCGGGCACGGCACCATCAGGATCAACCACGGAGCCCTGACGCATGCAGGTCTGGATCAACGGACAGTTCCACGATGCCAACGCCGCGACGGTCGGCTTCTTCGATGCGGGCTTCCAGCATGGCGTGGGCCTCTTCGAGACGCTCCGCGTGCGCGACGGCAAGGTCTTCCGCCCGCTGGCCCATCTTGAGCGCTTGCGCGACAGTGCCGTGGCGCTGCGGCTGGTCGAGCGCCTGAACATCGAGGCCATCGCCGATGCGATCGATGGCACGCTCGACCGCAACGGGCTCCGTGATGCGCGGATCCGCGTCACGCTGACCGGCGGTGACCTGAACATGCTCGCGCGAGCGCGTGAAGGCAGCGCCGCGGAAGCGATGCATCCGACCATCGCGATCGTGGCGCAGCCGCCCACCCCGTACCCCGAGGCGATGTTCACCGAGGGCGTGCGCGTGATGGTGGCTGAGGGACGCATGAACCCGTGGGATCCGATGGCCGGGCACAAGACGCTCTCGTACTGGCCGCGGCTCCTAGCCCTTCAGCAGGCCGCGGCCCACGGATGCGGCGAAGCGCTCTGGTTCGATGTCGCCAACGCCCTCGCGTGCGGCTGCGTGAGCAACGCCTTCATCGTGAAGGATGGCATCGTGCGCACGCCGGTTGCGCGCGGCGACAGCGAGCCGTCGCCGATCCCCAGCGCTGTGCTGCCTGGCATCACGCGAGCGTTCGTGATCGAGGCGGCCCGTGCGCGCGGCATGGAGGTGCGGATCGAGCGCGTTTCCGTCGACGACATCCTGGCGGCCGACGAGTGCTTCCTGACCAACGCATCGTGGGGCGTACTCCCGGTGACCCGGCTCGAGCAGGAGTCGATCGGCCGCGGCGAGCCGGGCGACGTGGCGGCGACCCTGCGCGAGGCCTGGATCGAGGCCGGAACGGCCTGATTCGGCGGTTCGGTGCTTGCACCGATGGGCGGTACATTCGCGACCGGAGATCGATGCATGGACGCGACCGCTCCATCCCATGACCCCGTGCCGGGTGGCTTCGTCCACCTGCACCTGCACAGCGAGTACTCGCTGCTCGATGGCGGCAATCGCCTTGAGCGGCTGGTCAAGCGCGTGAAGGAACTGGGCATGGACGCGGTGGCGGTCACCGACCACGGCAACCTGCACGGCGCCGGCGAGTTCTACGCAGCGGCGAAGGCCGTGGGGATCAAGCCGATCCTGGGCATCGAGGCGTACGTCGCGCCCGACCGCGAGGGACTGGCGGGTGATCGCCGTGACCGCACTGCGGTCAAGGGCAACGACGGTGGCTTCCACCTCGTGCTGCTCGCCGAGACGCAGGTGGGCTGGCGCAACCTGATGCGGCTGTCGTCCGATGCCTTCGAGCATGGCTTCTATTACAAGCCGCGCATGGACAAGTCGACCCTCGCGCAGTGGAACGAGGGCCTGATCGCGATCAACGGCCACCTCGGCTCGAGCCTCGCGGAGTACCTCGAGCAGTTCGTGCTGACGAACGAACGACGGTGGTGGGACCGAGCGATCGAGGAAGCGCGCTGGCATGCGGCCACCTTTGGCCCCAACGAACGGGGCGAACCGCGCTTCTACGTCGAGCTGCAGCGGCACAACGCCGAGCAGGAACGCATCAATCCCTTGCTGCGCAAGCTTGCTCGCGAACTCGGCCTGCCGATGGTCTGCGACAACGACGCGCACTTCATGCGCGCCGAGGACCACGACGTGCACGACACGCTGTGCTGCATCTCGATGGGCAAGAACAAGGACGACCCGGACCGGTACCACTACCCCGAGTCGCTCTACGTGAAGAGCCCGGCCGAGATGCACGCGCTCTTCCCCGAGGATCCGGAAGCGCTGGCCAACACCGTGCGCATCGCCGCGCGCTGCAACGTCACCCTGCCCAAGGGCGAGAACCACGCACCAGTCGTGGACATCGCCGGCCCGGAGTCGGTCCCGGAGTACCGCGGTGGCGACCTGACCGAGTGGTTCAAGGCCTATTGCGCGCAGTTCGAGCTGCGCCCTGCGGGCGGTGCCGACCGGGCCACGCTCAAGACCGGCTGCGACCGTGCGCTGCGCAACTTGTGCGAGGCAGGACTCGTGTGGCGCTACGGCCCGGACAAGGGTGGGCCGCAGGTCCGAGACCGCCTCGAGCGTGAGCTCAAGGTCCTCTCGGACAAGTTCATCAGCCCGTACTTCCTGATCGTGTGGGACTTCGTGAACTGGGCTCGCCAGAACGGCATTCCGGCGCTCGCGCGTGGGTCGGGCGTGGGCACGATGACCGGCTACGTGCTGGGACTGTCGAACGCCTGTCCGGAACGGTACGGGCTGCTCTTCGAGCGCTTCACCGATCCCGACCGCACCGAGTATCCCGACATCGACATCGACATCTGCCAGGATGGCCGCGGCCGCGTGATCGAGTACGTGCGGCAGAAGTACCGCCACGTCGCGCAGATCATCACCTTCGGCCGTCTCAAGGCCAAGGCGGCGATCAAGGATGTCGCTCGCGTGATGGGCCTGCCACCCGCCGAGGGCCAGCGCCTGGCGAACCTGGTTCCGGACAAGCTCGACATCACGATCGAGGAGGCGCTCGCGCAGGAGCCGAGGCTCGCCGAGGAGTCCTCGCGCGATCCCCTGATCCGTCGCGTGCTCGTGCAGGCGCAGGCGCTCGAGGACCACGCGCGCAACGCGGGGATCCACGCGGCCGGCGTGGTCATCGCCACGCAGCCGCTCGAGTCGATCGTGCCGCTCGGCCGTGCCGCCGGCTCGGGCCAGGAAATCGTGACGCAGTGGGATGCGCCGACCTGCGAGAAGGCCGGCCTGCTCAAGATGGACTTCCTCGGGCTGCGCACGCTCTCGACGATCGAGCGCGCGAAGGCCAACATCCGCGACTCGCTCACGCCCGAGGCGATCCTGCGTGCCGTCGGACGCACGGCCACCGATGGCGGTGCCGATCCGCTCGACCTCGACCGCATCCGGCTCGATGACCAGCGCGTGCTCGCGCTCTTCCGCCGCGGCGAAACCAGCGGCATCTTTCAGTTCGAATCAGGCGGCATGCGGCGACTGCTGGTCGACATGCAGCCTGACCGCATCGAAGACCTGATCGCGGCGAACGCGCTCTTCCGCCCGGGGCCGATGGACCTGATCCCCGACTACAACGCGCGCAAGAACGGGCGCCAGCCGGTGCCGCAGGTGCACGAGGTGGTGGACCGCTTCACGGCCGAGACGTACGGGATCATGGTCTACCAGGAGCAGGTGATGCAGGTGCTGCATCACCTCGGCGGGATCCCGCTGCGCGAGGCGTACTCGATCATCAAGGCGATCTCGAAGAAGAAGCAGGACGTGATCAACGGCGCGCGCGCCGCGTTCGTGAAGGGCGCGGGCGAGCGCGGCATGGATGCGCAGCAGGCCGACGGACTCTTCGACCTCATCCTGCGCTTCGCCGGTTACGGCTTCAACAAGAGCCACTCGAGCGGCTACGCGATCGTGGCCTACCAGACGGCCTACCTGAAGACCTACTTCCCCGCGCAGTACATGTCGGCGGTGCTGAGCTTCGAAAGCCAGGCCCGCAAGATCGAGGAGTGGTCGGTCTACCTCGACGAGTGCCGCCGCGCGCCGTGGCCCGATCACGAGGCAGCGCGCCCGCACGTGGGCATCGAGGTCCGGCCGCCTGACCTGAACCTCTCGCAGCAGGACTTCGCGGTCGTGTTCGGCGCCGACGAGCCGCACGATGCGTGCCACGGCCACATCCGCTTCGGCCTGCAGGCGATCAAGGGCGCGGGCGAATCTGCGATCCGCGCGATCCTCAAGGCGCGCGAGGGTGGGCCGTTCCGCGATCTCTTTGACTTCTGCGAGCGTTGCGACATGCGCTCGGTCAACAAGGCCACGCTCGAAGCACTGGTGAAGGCCGGTGCGTTCGATGGGCTGCATGGACTTGACGCCCGGTCGAGCCTGGCGGCGAGCATCGAGGAGGCCATGCGCAGCGGCCAGCGCGCGGCGAGCGATGCCGCCAGCGGGCAGGGGGCGCTCTTCGGGGGTTTCGACGAGGCTCCTGCGGCAACCAGCGGCGGCACCGCTGGCGCGCTCCGCAAGGTCGCGCCGTGGGATCGCCTGACGACGCTGCGGTTCGAGAAGGAAGCGCTTGGATTCCACGCCAGCGGCCACCCGCTCGATGCGTGGAAGCACGTGATCGGCTCGATGTGCTCGTGCGACATCGTGGGGGTCGGCTCGCGTGCGGCCGAAGAGCCCGTGGTGGTGGGCGGTCTGCTCACGCGCGTGCGCCAGGTCGTGACGCAGAAGGGCAAGGAGCCCGGCCGCAAGATGGCGGTGATCGCGATCGAGGACGCCGGGGGCAGCATGGAGTGCGTGCTCTTCCCGGATCAGTACGCGCGTTTCGGCGAGCTGCTGCAGGTCGATCGCGTCGTCGTGCTTGCTGGCTTCGTCGACCGAAGCCGGACCGAGCCGCAGGTCAAGATCGAGCAGGTGATTCCCATCGAGGACGCGACCGCGCACCTGGCCAAGGGCCTTGAGATCAGGCTCGACGCATCCTTCTGCGCCGCTGCCGATGAACCGGTCGCGCCGATGCTGCAGATGCTCTCGGGCGCGCTGCGCCAGGCCGCCGGCAGCGTGGCCGCGTTGCAGGGTCGTCCCGTCGAGGTCAGCGTGATCGTGGAGTTCCCCGACGCCGAAGTTGTGCACGGCGTCGCAGGCTGCCGTGTGGTCGCGACGAATGCGTTGCTCCACAAGCTGCACGGGCTCGTGAAGGGTGTCGGCAGCGTGGCGCCGGTCGGTGGATGGCTGCCGCAGAAGGCCGAGCGGCCGCGATGGCGCAGCCGCGAGGCCGTCGAGGCCTGAGGCGATCGTTGCTTCTGGCGGATGCCTCGGCGCCAAGCCGCTCGCACGGAGCGCGTCCCCGACGTGCGCGACTCACGGCATGAGGCGCGTGGCGGTCCAGCCGGCGCTGGCGCGCGCGTACACCACGCGGTCGTGGAATCGGTACGGATCGCCCTGCCAGAATTCGACGCGTTCGAGCGCGATGCGGTACCCGCCCCAGTGCAGTGGCCTCGGCACCGGCTGCCCCTCGAATCGTGCGTGCGCCTGCTGCTGCCGTTCGCGCATGGCCGCCATGCCTGACACCGGCCGGCTCTGGTCGCTCGCCCAAGCGTTGAGCTGCGAGTCGCGCGGTCGCTGCGCGAAGTACGCATCGCTCTCGGCTTCGGTGCTGTGGGTCACGGCGCCCTCGATGCGCAGCTGCCGATCGAGGTGATCCCAATGCATGAGGAGGGCCGCGCGATGCGTGGCCTCGAGGGCCTGGCCCTTGTCGCTCTGCCGGTTGGTGAAGAAGACGGCGCCGTGTGCATCGAAGGAACGCAGCAGCACCGTGCGGACCGACGGCCGTCCATCGGCCGACGTGGTCGCGAGGTAGAGCGAGTTGGGGTTGGGCGTCGGCAGTCGCATGGCTTCGTCGAGCCATCGCAGCACCCACGGCACGGGATCCGCGGGTGGATGCTCGAAGTCGGTGGGAGCGGGAGTGATGCCCGCCGGGGCGACGGTGCGATCGGGGTGGGGGCGGATGAAGCTCATGCTCTGGGCCTTCGTGTTCGTCGTGCTGCTGGACCGTGATCGGTGACGCGAAGCTGCGGGAGTGGCGGCGCAACGGGCTTGGGCGGCGGCTCGGTCGGTTCGACGCCGAAGTACCGCAGCCACGCCTGCACTTGGTCGCGCGACAGGGGACCGCTTGGCTTGCCGCCGAGCCGATCGCGCGGCGGACCGTGCCGCACATCGTGCACCAGGTGCTGCAGGAACGTCGCGCTGTCGATGACCTTGCATCGGCGCCGGCGTGCGGTGCGTTGCACGGCGTGGTCACTGCTCACGACGAGCAGTCGTGTGGGGGCGCTGCTTCGCGTCACGAGCTCGGCGATGACGGCATCGGCGTTCGATCGGGGCCCGCTGAAGTGGTAGACGGCATCGCCCACTTCCATGGGTGCGGGGCGATAGGCATCGATCATGCGTGGTGACTGGCCGAGGATCGCCGTGGGAAGCCCATCGAAGACCATCCAGATCGACTGGCCGCGGTATCGGGAGCCCGTGATCGTCTCCACGAGGTCGTGGGGCCCCATGCCGGCCATGTCCAAGGGAAGCACCCCCGACACATGCAGCACGTTATAGGCATCAAGGACCAGGGGCATCTCGACCTCCGCGATCGAAAGCCTAGCCTGCACGGGGTTGCGGCGGCGGCTCGGCCGTGGTCTACTGCCCGACTCGGAATTCCCGAACACCCCTGAGGACGAACGAATGCCCATTCGAGTGAAGTCACGCGGCAATGAGACGGTCGAGCAGATGGTCCGTCGCTTCAAGAAGCTCTGCGAGAAGGAAGGCCTGACCAAGGACCTGAAGGCTCGCCAGTTCCATGAGAAGCCCTCGGAAGTCAAGCGCCGCATGGACATCCGTCGCGAAGGCCTGCGCATGGCCGCCCGTCGCGCCGCTGCCGCCAAGGCTGCCGGCCGCTCGGCCCGTCCTGCCCAGCCCGCCAAGTCCAAGCTGAAGCGCGGCCCCGGTGGCCGTGGCCGCAGCAAGGACTGATCCGCCGGCATGGCCAGGCGGACCGCCAAGCCCGACACCTCGGCATCGCGCGCGCTGGCCATCGAGCTGGCGCGGCTCGCGAATGACCTGAAGTGCACTGATGTGCTGCTGCTGTCCGTTGGGGCGCAGAGCCAGGTGTGCGACTACTTCCTGATCGCGTCGGGCACCAGCGCTCGGCAGTTGGCCGGCGTGGGCGAGCAGCTGATGAAGCTCGGCAAGGCACAGGGTTCTCCCGCGTTCCGATCGAGCACCGATACGGGTTCGAGCTGGATCATCATCGACTTCGTCTCGGTGGTGGTGCATCTCTTCGAGCCCAACCAGCGTGCGTACTACGACCTCGAGGGGCTGTGGGGCGATGCCGAGCGGGTCACCTGGCGCAAGTCCGGCGGAGCCGGCGAGGCGGCCTGACATGCTTCGTGAGGCGCTCTTCGCCAAGATCCATGCGGCCAAGGTCACGTTCTGCGACCCGGCGTACATGGGTTCGATCACCATCGACGAGGACCTGCTCGATGCCGTGGGCATGCGCCCCAACGAGAAGGTGCTCGTGGCCGACGTCGACAGCATGAACCGCTTCGAGACGTACGTCTTCCGCGGCGAGCGCGGCAGCGGCGTCATCGGCGTGAACGGCGCCGCGGCCAAGCTGACGGCGGCGGGGAACACGGTGCTCATCATGAGTTTCTGCCACCTGTCGACCGAGGAACTCGCCGTGCACTCGCCCAAGGTCGTGCTGGTCGGACCCGGCAACACCGTGGGCCGCGTAATCCGCTACGACCCTTGAGTGACGGTCGCCGCAGGCTCGCGACGACGCAACGTCATCGCATGGAACGGCCGGCCCTCGCGACGGAACTTTCGTTCGAAGTTGGTGCCCACGACCTCGCCTTCGCCCGCGCTGGCCGGGCGATCGAAGGCGATCCGGTCGAAGAGGCGCTCGTTGCGTGCGGCGTGCTCCTCGTACCACGCCCACAGCTCCACGTGGTCGGTCACGATGCGCAGTTCGCCGCCGGGGACGAGCGCACCGTGCATGTCGGCGAGCGACTGATCCTGCACCACGCGCCGCTTGTGATGGCGGGTCTTCGGCCACGGGTCGCTGAAGTACAGATGGATCACCGAGCAGATGCCCACCGGGCACCAATGCCTGATGAACTCGACGGCGTTGGCGCGCATGAGGCGGACGTTGGCGACCTCGTGGCGTCGGAGCCGGTCCGCCGCGTAGCGGTAGAACTCGTTGGTCCACTCCATGCCGAGGAAGTTGGTCATGGGCTCCAAGGGGGACTGCTGCAGGAGGAACGTGCCCTTTCCGGAGCCGATCTCGAGCTCGAAGCGCCGCTCGGGATGGGCGAACCAGAGCCGGGGATCCCACTTCCCTTGGTCGAAAGGCGGCAGGTCCTTCTGGTCCATCCCCCAGTCGCCGGGGTCCAGATCGCGTCCGTGTCCGAGGCCGAAGCTCATGCAATGAGTGTACGGAACGACCGTGATGGCACGCTCACGCCTGGGGTCGCGACCAGTCCGAATCAGGGTCGCGCTCGAGCACGACCGCGGCCATGCGCGCGCAGCGTCGGCAGATTCGCGCCGCATCACGGGTGGGACTCTGCCAGTGCGGTTCGCCGCGGTCCTCCAGGCACATCGTGCATGGGCCTTGGCCGATCGGTTGGCGCGCGGGCTGCGGCGACAGTTCGGCGTAGGCCACGGCGAGGCACGCATGGCAGATGCATGAACCACGGTGGCCCTCGACCATCGCACGCTCCGGCGTCCATGCCGCGGCGCAGAAGTCGCAGAGCACGTCCTCCATGCGAAGGTCATTGGGATTCACGCCGGGCTGGTGCACGGGAAGAGCCTAGCCACCCACTATGCTCCCTGCGCGATGCGGCGCGGCATCTCACTTTCCAGCAGCGCGACGCTCCTCTTCGGCGCGGCGTCCGCTGCCATCCTTGCCGCGGCGCTCTGGGTGCCGTGGAACCGCTTCACGGTCACGGTGGCCGAAAGCCAGCGCGAGATCGCGCGGCAGGTCGCCGAGACGTGGCTGGCCAACGGCTTCTCGCTGGGCAGCACGCAGGACGTGCCGATGGCGATGCGGCTGGTCGAGGCGCCGTCGCTTGCATCCGATGCACCGTGGATCGCCGACGCGGCCGAGGAGTTCGAACGTGATGGCGCCGCTCGCGAGCGCTTCAGCTGGGTGACCGAGGATGGCCGCACGACGTACCGCTACGCGCGCGCCGTGCGCGAGGCGGAGTGGCGGCGTGTGCTCGACCCGTCCCGCATTGATTTCTCGACGGCCGTGCGCAGCGATGAAGCGCTCCGCGCGGTCATCGTGATCGAGCGCAGCAGCCCCATCAGCGATGGACTCGTGATCGCCAACCGGGTCATGGTCGTGGGGGTCGGGCTGGGTGCCGTGGCCGCGCTCGTGGTCGTGTCGATGACGATCCAGCGCCGGGTCTACGGTCCGCCGCTCGAACGGCTGCGGGAGACGGCTGAACGTGCCGCGCGAGGTGATCTCTCGGCGCGCTCGGCGATCGAGACCGGCGACTCCATCGGCCGCCTGTCCGCTGCGCTGGACGCGATGCTTGGCGAGATGCAGCGCGCCCAGGCACAACTGCGCCAGCTCAACGAGGGGCTCGACCTGAAGGTGGTCGAGCTCAAGGAAGCCAACGTCGGCCTCTTCGAGAGCAACCGCCTCAAGAGCGAGTTCCTCGCGAACGTGAGCCATGAGCTGCGCACGCCGCTCAATTCGATCATCGGCTTCGCGGAATTGCTCGACGAGATCGCCCGCAACGATCCGAGCGCCGATCCCAAGCGCCGCCGCTACATCACGAACATCCTGCAGAGCGGCCGCATGTTGCTCGACATGATCAACGAGCTGCTCGACATGGCGAAGATCGAGGCCGGCCGCATGGAGGTCACGGTGGCGCCGACGTCGATCGCCGATGTCGTCGAAGGCCTGCAGGCCCTGATGCGCCCGCAGGCGATGGCGAGGAAGATCGAGGTCCAGACGCAGGTCGAGGATGGCCTGCCACCGGTCGAGACCGACGGCGGCAAGGTCCGGCAGGTGCTCTACAACTTCCTGTCCAACGCGATCAAGTTCAGCCCCGAAGGATCGACGGTGCGCGTCGTGGCGCAGCTCGTCCGTTCCGGCGAACGTGGGCAGTCGGTCCGGTTGAGCGTCGTGGACCGTGGACCGGGCATTCCACCCGACATGCAGGAGTCGATCTTCGAGAAGTTCCGGCAGGTCGATGCCAGCCATACGCGGCGGCACAGCGGGACCGGCCTGGGGCTCTCGATCTGCAAGGAGCTCGCCGGGCTGCTGGGTGGCAACGTGTCGCTCCATTCGACGCCGGGGCAGGGCAGCACGTTCTCGCTCGAGGTGCCGGTCTTCTTCAGGCGTCGCGAACTGCCGCCGTTGATGAAGGTCTGATTCTGGCTCAGGGACCGCCGCCCGAACCGAGCCGGCGCCGGATGAGCGCATCGGCGTCGGTGATGCGCCGTCGCACCGTGGCGGCATCGAAGCGCTGCGGCAGGGATTCCCCCGCGAGCGCGTGGTGCATGACTTCGGCGACGGCCAGCGCGACGCGGCTGGGTTCGTGGATGCCTTCCGGGCTCCACCAGTCGTAGTCGGCCCACGAGAGGTTCATCGCGTGGCTCGTGCATGCACCGTCGGCGTCGAGCGAGCGCAGCACGAAGTGCCAGCCGCGATCGGCATCGGCCTCCGTGACGACTTCGACGAGCGCGGGCATGCACTCGATGCTACGGCGCGAGCGGATCAGTCGTGCCGCAGCGCCTGGATCGGATCCTTGCGGCTGGCGACGATGGCAGGGTAGATGCCGAACACGATGCCGACGCCGCCGGCCACGGCGACGCTGGCGACGATCGACCAGAGCGTGACCTCGGGCTGGAGCGAGAAGCGGTCGTTGAAGGCGCCCTTCAGGCCGGGCAGCCTGCTCGCGATGCCCACGATCGTCTCGAGCAGGCGGCTCGTGATCACGCCGGTCATGATGCCGATGATCCCGCCGAGCACGCTGAGCGAGCCCGTCTCGACCATGAACTGCGTGACGATGTCGCGGCGCGTGGCGCCGAGCGCACGACGGATGCCGATCTCGCGGGTGCGCTCGGTCACGCTGGCGAGCATGATGTTCATGATGCCGATCCCTCCGACGAGCAGGCTGATTGCCGCGATCGCGATGAGCATGATGTTCCAGACGAGCAGCGCCTTCTTCGCATTCTCGAGGAGTTCCCACGGCACAATGACCTGGGCGTCGCCAGTCGCTTCGTGCCCGACGTCGATGATGCGCTCGACGCGCGAGGCGACTTCGGTCACGACGTCGGTGTTCGGGGCGACGACGTAGATCTCGTAGAGCTCCACTTCCTCGGCGCTGAACGAACCGGCCGTGCGCTTCTGCACCACGTTGCCGAACTGCCGCTCGGCCGTCGGCAGCGGCATGTGGATGTCCTTGTTCAGGTCGCGCCCCACGAGCGCGCTGCCTGAACCGCCGGCCAAGCCGATCGGCGCGAGCACGCCGACGACGCGGAGCACCTGCTGGTCCACGCGGATGTCCTGGCCGATGGGGTCGAGGTTGGGGAAGAACTGCTTGGCGACCTCGCTGCCGATGACGGCCACGGGCGCCTGCGCCGCCATGTCCTCGTCGGTCAGGTAGCGGCCTGACTGGATGCGCAGGCGGGCGACCGAGGCGAGCGCCGGCGTGGTCCCGAAGGCCTGCGCGAGCGCACGCTGGGAGTCGAAGCTGACTTCGCTGCCTGCGCTCTTCACGGGCACCACGCGGTCGGCATCGGTCATCGATGCCTCGATGCGGCGCAGGTCCTGGAAGGTCAGGCCGTACTTGATGACCATCGATCGCATGCCGCCGCCGCCCGGGGAGGCGCTTTCCGGCGGCTTCTGGCTGCGGATGATGATGTTGTTGGCGCCGAGAGCGCTGATGTCGCGCAGCGCCGCGCGCTTGTTGCCCTCGCCGATCGCGACGACCACGATCACTGCGGCCACACCCAGGATCACGCCAAGGCTCGTCAGCACGCTGCGAAGCTTGTGGCGTCGCAGGTTGCCAAGGCCGAGCCGGGTGACTTCGAGCAGGTACGACATGCACGAAGCCTAGCGCGGGCAGGAGGCGGTGCGTGCGGCGGATCGAGCGCGGCAGATCCAGCGCGATGGGGCTAGCGCGACGGGGCTAGCGCGACGGGACGCCACGATCACGTGGTGCATGCAGCTCGACCGCACCGGCGCCCCAGTCGGCCCAGCCCGGCAGCGCATGCGTGCGCATCATCGCGGCAGCATCGAGCGCGCCCCGCACGCTGGGCGGCATGGCCGAGGGATAGAGGATCACGACGCGAGCCCCCGGCGTGGCGCTGAGCAGCGAAGCAAGATCCGCGCCGTACGGCTGCGAGTAGCGGGCGTCGATCCCCATGGGCTCGGCGTACAAGCGCGCGACCTGGTCGGGGAGCCCGACGACGATGACGGGTCCGGGCTCACGAGCCACCATCGCCAACACGTCACGCAGGGGCTGCTTGGGTGGCAGATTGGCGAGCATGGCGAGCCATCCGGCAGCAACCACCGTGGCCATGAGGATTGCGTCGGCCCGTCGTCGATCGAACATGCGATCGAGGCCCATGCCCCAGGCGAGTGCGGCACCGGGCAGCGCGAACGAGACGAACCGCGCGTAGATCCAGCTGCCAAGGAGCGGAATTGCAAGCGCAAGCAGGAACGGGAGGGCAATGAGGATGGCGGCGAACCGGCCGCGTGCATCCCGGCGCCATGCCTGCACGATGCCGAGCAAGGCCAGCGCACCGCCCCAGATGGATGGCCACCACGGCCACGCTCCGCCCCACGTGCCGAGGATCGCCAGGCCTTCCTGTGACCAGAGCGTGGGCTCGTTGCCATCGAGGGCAGCGAGCTCCGAACGCCGCTCGAGGATCCACGGCAGCATCGGCGAAAGCAGCGCCAGCGTGAACGCTGCCGAAAGCACGAGCGCCGTGAGCCAGCGCAGCCCGATGCGCACGTCGCCGCGCAGCAGGAGCCCCACGGCGATCACGCCGTGCGCGACCGGCACGATGACCGTGGTGAAGTGTGCCCATACGCCGAGCGCCGCCACGATGGCGTAGGCGATCCACCACCACAGCGAACTCTGTTGCGATCGTTCGCGCTCGATGGCGCGCCAGGCCAGCCCGGCCAGCAGCGAGCCCGCGAGCATCATGATGGAGTAGCCGCGAGCTTCCACGCTGCCGAGCACGGCGGCCGGCGCGATCGCCATGCCTGCTGCGGCGATCAGGGCACCGCGCACGCCCGCCATCGGCCGCGCCATCCACCACGTCGCCACCACGGTCAGCAGCGCGGCGAGTAACGACGGCAGCCGGAGGGAGAGTTCGTTGACCGCACCGAGCGCCGTGAACGAGCACCACGACAGGAGCGACTGCAGCGGGTGGTTGGCCGGGCTGAACCAGGTGGCCACGATCGGGCCCGGGCCATGCTGCTCGTAGTCCATGAAGGCTGCGATCTCGTCGTACCACAGGCTCTCGAAGGCGCGATCGGCCCGTACGAGCGCTGCCACGAGCACGATGGCGACGAGTGCGAGCCGTTCGCCGCGCCGTGACGATCCGGCGGGTGCGTCGGTCATCGCGCTCCGCCGGTCCGACCGCCACAGCACGATGATCATGCCTGCAGCAAAGAGGAGTGCCCCGGGGACGGCCGACTGCATCCACGTTGCGCTGCGTACGGCCATGGTCACGCCTCGCTCGCCGAGTGCAGGGTGCGCGAACCAGCGGGCCAGCGCTGCTGGATCGAGCACGATCCCGACGATCGCGCCGACCACGAGCAACGCCATCGAGAGACCGAGGACCAGCATGTTGGTCGTCAAGCCATGTCCGGAGTGGTCCAGCGAGCGCGCGGCTGCGCCATCCGTGTGGGCTGCATGCTGCTGGTCCGCTGGCTGGCCCTTCGCATTGACGTGATGCGATGTCGATTTCCTCATCGCCCGACCTCCGACGACGGTCGCGCCGCGATGATGGGTTCATCCATCGCACCGGCCTCGGTGCCGACCTCGATCGCGACCACTGGCACCATGCGCTCGTGGCCGTGGCGCGGGATCCGCAGCATGAGCGGGATCGCTGCGAAGCGCAGCACCGCCGATGCACCGAAGACCCACCAGTAGGCGGTCACGCCGCCGCCGAGCGCGTCGATTGCCCATGCGCCGACGAACGAACCGATGACCGTGACGATCGCGTTGAAGAAGTAGTACGCCGCGTACATCGCGGTGCGTTCCTCCTCACGGATGTGCTCGAGCAGGAGGAGGAAGAGCGCCATCTCGTAGGCCGCCCAGCCGGCGCCGCTCACGAGCTGCATCGCATAGATCCACGTCGGTGCAGTGGACACGATCCACAGTCCACTCGCTGCAGCGACGACGACGGCGCCGGCCATCAGCAGTCGCCGGGCCCCCCATGTCCCCGCGAGCCGGCCCACCAGCGGCAGGGCCAGGCTCTTGGCCGCAAAGAGCGTGACGACCGAGATCGTGAACTGGTCCTTGTCCATGGCCAGCCCACGGAGCATGTACGGCGTGACGAAGGGGCTCGACACCTGAACCGCGAGCATGAAGACGAGCAGCGCCGCAACGACCCGGCCCTCCGGCGCGCCGCGGATGCGACGGAGGAATTCGATCGGGCTCACGCGCCGTGCAGGGGGCAGGTGCCTGGGTTCCGACTGCGCCACGAGCGCCGGCGTGCTCAGTGCGCGGCTCAGGCTGGCGGCCATGAAGAGCAGGGCGAACGAGGCCAGTTCGAGTGGCGTGTGCTCGAAGCGCGAGATCAGCACGCCGCCGAGCAGGAGCCCCGCGAGGAGCGCGATCTGGCAGATCCTGCTGCGCCTGCTGAAATACGCGGCGCGGATGCGCGCGGGAAACAGCGCGCCGACCCACGCGTTCCATGCCGGCGCTGCCCCGAGGTTCACGGTCCAGTAGATCGAGGCGCACACGTAGACAAGGAGCAGTGGCACGGCACCCGCCATGGCCGCGATCGCCATCGGGATGAAGCACAGTGCCTGGATCGTGGCGCACAGCAGGATCCACTTGCGTGGCGAGCCGATGCGCTCGACCCCCGCGGGCGTGAGGAGCTGCACGGTCGCGCCGACGAGGAAGGGGATCGTGTAGACGAGGCCGCCGTGGACCTGTGCCGCACCGGCCGCGAGGGCGAACGCCGGGATGAAGGTCTCGCCCACGCCGACCATGAACGCGTGCGTGATCCCGTCATCCGTGCAGGCGCGCAGGTCGTTGCGAAGGGTGAGGTGGCTGGCACGCCGTGTGGCGCTCATGGGGATCGCCGATTCCCACAATGAAGAACGGCTAGCGCAAGGCTAGCCGTTCGATCGATCGAGGTTGTCGAGGTCGCTCAGGGCGCGCCGCTCACGGTCGCGGTGCGGAACCCGACGAGCTGGTTGTAGCCGATGCGCGGGCTCAGCATGACGTAGCGACGACGGTCGCTGGGTTCGGCCGAAGCCTGCGGGGCATCGGCAGCCTTGGCCGGTGCGGCCGAGCGGGCCGGCACGACCGGGGCGAAGGAATAGCCACCGAGTGCGCGGTGCACGAAGTCCGGCGCGTTGACGATGAACATGCCTTCGTAGAACGAGATCTTGCAGGGGCCGCCGCCACCGTCTTCCCACGCCACGGGCTCGACGAAGGTGACGATCATTTCCTTGAGTTTGTCGGCCTTTTCGTCGTCGGTCAGCTCTTCGGGATCTTCGCCCTTGCCGCCGAAGACGCCGCCACCGCCGCCGCCACCGCCACCACCACCGTTGCCGCCACCACCACCACCGCCCATGCCGCCGCCACCGCCGCCGCCGCCACCGAAGCCACCTCCGCCGCCACCCTGGCCGCCACCACCGCCGCCCTGGCCACCCTGCTGGATGGAGGAGTTCAGGTTGAAGTCAGGGGCGTTGGTCCACTGCGGAGCCTTGAAGAGCAGGTCCTTGATGTTGTACATCTTGACCTCGCGACGGTTCAACAACTGCTTCTTGGGACCAACCTGGACGGCGTTGCGAGAGAGCTGCCACGTCCAAGCGGTATCAGACGCATCGGGGTCTTCATCCGAGCACTCGATCAGCACGGCCTTCAGCACTTCGATGGCGGTGCCGCTGATCGTGGTTTCCCACATGCGCTCGCCGTCGTCCGGCAGTGCGGCCGCCACGCGCTCCTTCATCTCTTCGCCGGCTTCGACGAGGATCGAGGTCTTGATGCCGCGCTTGTTCATGTCCTCGACGAGGGCCATGACCACGTCGACCATGGGCTGGCCGGCTTCGGCCTTGAAGCCATCCATGTAGAGCAGGCCGCCGAGCAGGCGGGCCTTCGTCTCGGCGCCGGCGGACTGCTGGCTCGCAGCCACGGCCGTGAGCCGGTCGTTCATGTTCTGGGCAAGGGCCGGGGTGGCCATGCAGAGGCTGGACAGGGCGATGGCAAGCGTCGAGATGCGCATGGGATTTCCTCGTGGAGCGGGCAGAAGACTATACCACGGTGCGTTGTGGCCGGATCCATCCAAGGTCGTCCTTGGTGGTCAGGATCATGGCCGGAGCGCCCTGCAGGAAGTGACCCGAGTGGCACGTCCGTGACGTCCGATCACGAAGGATTCCGGAGATTTCCGGCCGGCGGCAGCGCCTGGGCCACATCGAGCAGGATCAGGATGGCAGCAGCCGTTCCAGCGACCCGGATTCGAGGCTCCCACATCGACTCCCGGATCCCGCCCACGCAGCGGCGAGGTTGGCGCAGCAGCGTGGCGCCGTCGGCAGAGACCTGGAGCTGGAGTACGAACCTAGCCCCGGCGCTGCATGCTTCGCGGACCCGCTCGCGGGTGGCGGCGTCTGAGGAGACATCCACCATGCGCACGAGCGCAGCCAGCGGGCGGAGACCGGACACCCCGATGGATGGCTGGCCGTTGGCGGCAGCGAGCTGGAACGCACCCGCGAGGTCCGAGGGCAGCTCCTTCGAGGCGCTGCCGATCCCCAGTTGCACCCGCATGAGGACATCGCGCAGGGCATCCTGCACGAGAGGAGCCGGCGGGGGAGCGAGCTCCGACCATGCGGCGGCACGAAGCAGCCACTCGGCCTCGGTCACCAGTGAGGCGCGTGGCAACTCGTCCCACGCGCGGGCGATGGCCCCATGGAGGGCTGTGGGTTCGAGCACGCGCGCACCGGTCGACTGCGCGCATGCGGCAGCGGCGAGTTCAAGGGCGCGGACGGCATCGGCGGGGGCCTCTTCGAGCACCGACTCTGCCAAGCGTGCTGCGAGCGCCTGCACCTGGGCTTGAGCTGCGCGGCGCTCGTCACCGGAGCCTGAGCGCGTGAGCGCACACCAGGCGATGGTGCGCACGGCGAGCGCGCGACGCACGGCGAGCGCATCGAGCTCGGCATCGTTCGCCTGCGCGGCAAGCGTCGCAGCGCGCGCACGCCACGATGGCGCCCGATCGACGGGTTTCGCCGCAAGTTCCGCCAGGGCCCATGCCGCCATCAGGCGATCAATCGTTCCTGCCACCATCGGTTGTCGACGATCGGCGATCGTGCCGTAGTCGCCCAGCAGCACTGGTGCCGGCGAACCTGGTTCCTCGAGCATGCTGCCCTCGAGCCACGCCGCAGCGCGCTCGGCAGCGGTGATGCAGGCCTCGCGCGAGACGGCGCTCGGGGGCACGAGTCGTTCACCATGCAGGACCAGCCACGGTGCCGCACGCGGAGCCGACTGCGCGAGTCGGATCGTCTGCAGGCGATAGACCGCCACGCTCTCGGCGGGATCGATCGACGGCAAGTCGGTGTCGGCAAGTCCGGCGCGACGCATCAGCAGCCCAAGTCCGTCGGTCGGTCGCGCGGCGAGGCCCATGGACTGAAGCCTGCTCGCCGGCATCCAGTGCATGGTGGTGCCGCGACGCACGGCCATGGCATCGAGAGCAGGTCGAAGCGATTGCGCGCAGTCGGCGAGCGTGCGGCCGGTGAGCGGCTCGGGCTCGCCGGTCAGTTCGAGTTCGAGCGTGACGGCCTCGGCCAGGGTCGCTGGACGCGCGACCCACGCGAGCCATTCGCTGTCCTTCTGGGCGGTGGCGATCGCTTCGGCGATGGCTGCGTCGATGCAGGACCGATCCGCGCTGGCGAGTGCGGCTCCGTGACCGAGGACCCTGCCATCGAGCCGCAGGATCGCGCTTGCCCCGGCGACCTCTGGTGCGGGTCCCGCTTCGGGCGTACCTGCGAGTGCCGTCTGCATGCGTTGCCACGCGGCAGCAGCGGTGTCGGCATCGGGCGCGCCGGCGCCCAGCATGGCCGCTGCCAGCGGCAAAAATGCAAAGATCGCGTTGGACGAAAGCAGCATCCGTGCCATCCTACGAGGTCAGGACACTCGTCCTGCATGACATCACCTGCAGAGAGGACACGCGATGCTCGGCAAAGTTGTGACGTTCGAGACGCAAAACCAGCGCCTAGCCTTGCTTGCCGTGCTGAGCTTCATCGCTCTCTGCTGACCGATCCTCTTCCCACGAGGTCCGAAGTGCCCGCAAGGGCATCCGCCACCCCCTCAGGCCGCCAACGGCGGCCACATGTGGGGCGGAAGAGGTTGGAAAGGGACAACGGCCCCGCGGCTCACCGCCGCGGGGTCTTTTT
>CAMDAQ010000035.1 GCA_945888705.1 Singulisphaera sp. GP187 | reverse complement strand
TCGTCGGCATGCGTGACCTGGCGGCTGCGGCTCGCGTCATCGGGCGAGAAGTCGGCGATCACGTCGACATCGATCTCGATCGCGTCGGAGAGGAAGCGATCGATGAGGACGGGACGATCCGCGAGTTCGCTCACGTCGACGGCCTCGCTCATGTAGCGACGCAGCGCGGTCTCGTCGAAGCAGGTTTCCATGCCTCGGCCGCCGAGCACGTAGCTCGGGCGCACGAGCACCGGGTAGCCGATCGTGTCGGCGATCGCGACCGCCTCGCTCATGCTTCGCGCGATGCCCGACGGCGGCTGGCGCAGGCCGAGCCGATCGATCATCGCCTTGAACCGGTCGCGGTCCTCGGCAAGGTCGATCGAGTCGATGCCCGTGCCGATGAGCGGCACGCCAGCCTTGTGGAGACCGTGCGCGAGGTTCAGCGGGGTCTGGCCGCCGAACTGCACGATGCACCCGGCGACGCCACCCGTACGCGAGGGCACGTCGATGCCGCCGCCATTGAGGCGTTCGACGATGTTCAGCACGTCCTCGAGGGTGAGCGGCTCGAAGAAGAGCAGGTCGCTCGTGTCGAAGTCGGTGCTGACCGTCTCGGGGTTCGAGTTCACCATCACGCTCTCGAAGCCCATGTCCTCGCAGGCGAACGCGGCTTGGCAGCAGCAGTAGTCGAACTCGATGCCCTGGCCGATGCGGTTGGGGCCGCCGCCGAGGATGACGACCTTCTTGCGGTCGCTCACGCGGATCTCGTCATCCACGCGCAGCGGTGCGCCGGGCGATGCGCTGAAGCCGGACTCGTAGGTGCTGTAGTAGTAGGGCGTGGCGGCCTCGAACTCGGCCGCGCAGGTGTCGACGAGCTTGTAGGCCGGCTCGATGCCCTGGGCCTTGCGGTGCGCACGCACCATGAGCACGGTGTCGGGCGTGATGTCGCCGAGGAAGACCTGCGCAAGCTGGGCATCGCTGTAGCCCATCTGCTTCGCCGCGAGCAGCGTCTCGCGCGGAAGCGCCTCGAGCGACGGGAACGCGAGCAGCGTGTCCTCGAACTCGACGAGCTGCGCGAGCTGGTCCACGAACCACGGGTCGTAGCCCGTGAGTGAGCAGACCTGCTGCGCAGGCATGCCTTCCTTCAGCGCGTAGCGCACGAAGTACAGGCGGCCCTGGCCGGGCACGCTCAGTTTGCGGTGGAGCGTCTCGGGCGGGATCGGCCAGGCGAGCTTGCTGCCGTCGGCCATCTCGAGCCCGGCGAGCGCATCGGTGGGCATGCCCTTCCCGAACGGCACGCCCGCAGCCTTGGCGGCGCGCCACGCTGCGAGCCACTTGTCGTTGCGATCGAGGCCCAGGCCGAAGCGCTTGACCTCCATGCTGCGGATCGCCTTCTGCAGCGCTTCCTTGAAGGTGCGGCCCATCGCCATGCCCTCGCCCACCGACTTCATCTGCGTGGTCAGCGTCTCGTCGGCCTCGGGGAACTTCTCGAAGGTCCAGCGCGGGATCTTCACCACGACGTAGTCGATGCTCGGCTCGAAGCACGCGCTGGTGGTGCCCGTGATGTCGTTGCGGAGCTCATCGAGCGAGTAGCCGACCGCGAGCTTCGCCGCGATGCGCGCGATCGGGAAGCCCGTCGCCTTGCTGGCGAGGGCACTCGAGCGCGAGACGCGCGGGTTCATCTCGACGATGACCATCTCGCCGTCCTTCGGGTTCACCGCGAACTGCACATTGCTGCCGCCGGTCTCGACGCCGACGGCGCGCATGATCGCGAACGCCGCATCGCGCATGCGCTGGTATTCCTTGTCGGTCAGCGTCTGGATCGGGGCGACGGTGATCGAATCGCCCGTGTGCACGCCCATCGCATCGATGTTCTCGATGCCGCAGACGATGATGCAGTTGTCGTTGCGGTCGCGCACGACCTCGAGCTCGTACTCCTTCCAGCCGAGCACCGACTGGTCGATGAGTACCTGGCCGATCATGCTGGCCGCGAGGCCGCGCCGCATGATCTCGTCGAACTCCTCGCGGTTGTAGGCGATGCCGCCGCCGGTGCCGCCGAGCGTGAACGCCGGACGGATGATCGCAGGCAGGCCGATCTCCTCAAGGAACGCGCGGCCATCCTCGAGCGTGGTCACCGTGCGGGCCTTGGGCTGGCGCAGGCCGAGCCCCTGGACGATGCGGCGGAACGCCTCGCGGTCCTCGGCGCGGTGGATGATCTGGCGATCGGCGCCGATCATCATGATGCCGTGCCGCTGGAGGATGCCCCGATCGAAGAGCGCGCACGCGCAGTTCAGCGCCGTCTGGCCGCCGAGCGTGGGCAGCACCGCGTCGATCGGCGTGCCGAGCGCCTTCTCTTTCTCGATGATGCGCTCGACGGCCTCCGGCGTGATCGGCTCGATGTAGGTGCGGTCGCTGAAGCCCGGGTCCGTCATGATGGTCGCGGGGTTGGAGTTGACCAGCACGACGCGGTACCCCTCCTCGCGCAGCGCCTTGCACGCCTGCGTGCCCGAGTAGTCGAACTCGCAGCCTTGGCCGATGACGATGGGGCCGCTGCCGATGATCAGGATGGTGGAGATGTCGTCGCGTCGTGGCATGGTGGGGACCTCAGGGCAAAATCGGGGCGAGGATAGCGCAACGGCCCGGCGGCATAATGCCCGTGCATGACCGCCACGGAAGCCGCCGCCGCCGAGCCTTGGATGACTGCCTCAAGCGTGGCTGCGGGGCTGGCCTTGGCTGGCTGGATCGTGGTCTGGTGCGCACTGTGGGGCTGGTTCCTGCCTGCCGGCCGACGACGGCTTGCCGCGGATGACACCAGTGCCTTCTTCGCGCAGCTCGGCTGGCTCTGGACGCGGCGCGTGCATGGCTTCCGGATCGAGGGATTCACGCCTGAAGCTCGCGCCCTGGTGGATGACCCGTCGTCGGGACCGGTCATCGTCGTCTGCAACCATGCCGCCGGAGTCGATCCGATCCTCGTGCAGCTGTCGATGCGACGGCGACTGCGCTGGTTCATGGCCGCCGAGCAGATGATCGGCCCACTCGGCTGGTTCTGGCGGCTTCAGGAGGTGATCCCGGTCCACTATGACCGCCGCGACACGCAGTCGCTGCTGGCGGCGATGACGCACCTGCGGGCCGGTGGCGCGCTGGGTGTGTTCCCGGAGGGCGGCATCGCGCGGCCGCACGGACAGGTCTATCGATTCATGCCGGGATTTGCGTCACTGGCCATCAAGGGCAAGGCTCGTGTCGTCGTGCTCTCGCTGCGTGGCATCCCGGCGAATGCCGGCGTGCTGCGGAGCCTGCTCGTGCCGTGCACCGCCACGCTGCGGCTGCTGGCGATCCTCGATCCTCCGCCCGCCACGGAACTCGATGCCTTCACGGAGCGCGTGCGTGCGATGATCGCCGCAGACCTGGGGCTGCCGCTGGCTGACCGCCATCTCGAACACATCGAGGCGCGGCTCGCGCAGCACGCGGCTGCCCCGTCACGATGACTTGAATCGGAAGGCTGCGGTGACGACGGCGTCGGCGGTCGCCAGTGCAGGCTCGGCATCGAGCGCACGGTCAACCAGGTCGCGCGCACCCACTCGGCTCTCGCCGAGCTGGACCAGGATCGCCACCGCATCGAGCGCGAGTTGTCCGGCGGCGGCTGGCACGGCACCCTTGGTGCCGGCAACCGGAGTGCCGAGCTCGAGGAACGGCCCCATCTTGTCCTTCAAGTCCACCACGATGGTCTCGGCGGTCTTGCGCCCGATCTCGGGCAGGCTCGTGAGCAGGGCCAGGTTGCGATCAACGATCGCCTGCGCCACCTGACCGAACGGCAGTTGCAGCGCCCGCAGCGCCTTGCGGTTGCCGATCCCCTTCACGGTCGTGAGCAGCTCGAAGAACTCACGATCACGCACGGTCCGGAACCCGATGAGCCGGGGCCAGAAGCTACTCCCCTGCCCCTGCGATTCGAGGTAGTGCAGCGTCACGAATTCCAGTTCGTTGCCCACGGCACCCGCCAGGCGCATCTGGTCCGCCGCCGGCACGAGCACCTCGTAGCTCACGGCACCGCATCGCACGAGCGCGATGCCGTCGTGGAGTTCGTCGAGGGTGCCGTGCAGGCGCGCGATCATGCGCGGAGCGTACCGGGCGACCGCGTAGGATCCCGCGCATGGCGCGATACGCAATGATCATGGCTGGCGGCAGCGGCACCCGGCTCTGGCCGATGAGCCGCGCGGCCATGCCCAAGCAACTCGTTCCCTTCATCGACGGCCGCAGCCTGCTCGAGATCGCCGGCGAGCGGATCGCGGGGCTCGTTCCCCCGGAGCGAAGGCTCGTGTGCGCGGCCGATGCCTACCGGGCGCTCGTCCTTGCCGCGGTGCCCGGGCTTGAACCCCGAAACTTCCTTGGCGAACCGATCGGTCGCGACACGCTGAACGCCGTCGGCTTCACGGCAGCGGTGCTGGCCGCGCGCGATCCGGACGCCATCTTCTGCGTGCTGACCGCAGACCACCTCATCACGCCACAGACGACGTTTGAAGCGTGCATGCAGACCGGCTTTGCACTGGTCGAGGCCGACCCAACGAGGTTCGCGACGTTCGCGATCACGCCGACCCATCCAGCGACCGGGTACGGCTACGTCGAGTACGGCGACGCGGTGCCGGGCTTCGCGCCGGCCGTCCACTGCAAACGCTTCGTCGAGAAGCCCGGCATCAAGACCGCACAGGAGTACGTGGCCAGCGGCCGCTTCGGCTGGAACAGCGGCATGTTCGTGCTGCACGCCAGGACCGTGCTCAACGCGATCGCACGGTTCCGACCCGAGAGCCACGCCGGACTCATGCGGATCCACGATGCCGCCGCGCGCGGCGCCGACATCGCTCGCACCGTCGCCGAGGTCTATCCGAGCCTGCCAAAGGTGAGCGTTGACGTGGCGCTCATGGAGCCTGCGAGTGTGGATGCCTCGCTGTCGGTCTGCACCGTGCCGATGCCGGTCGACTGGAAGGACGTGGGGTCGTGGCCGAGCTGGGGGTCGACGCTGGCGGCCGATGACGCGGGCAACCGTGCATCCTGCGCGACAGCGCACGTGGGCTCGACCAACGTGGTGGTCGCCAGCGACGATCCATCGCACACCGTCGCGACGATCGGGCTTGACCAGGTCATCATCGTGCGTACCAAGGACGCCACGCTCGTCTGCCGTGCGGACCTGGCCGAGCAGGTGAAGGATCTGGTGGCTCGTCTTCCCTCATCGCTGCGCTGATGCCCCGCTACCTCGCCATCGATCTGGGCGACAAGCGCACCGGCCTCGCCGTGGCGGACAGCGTGCTCCAGCTGCCCATGCCGCTCGAGGTGGTGCAGGCCACCACGCACGACCTCGTCCGCAGCGCCGTGCTTCGTGCCATCGAGAGCCATGACCCGACCGACCTCGTCGTCGGCATGCCCTTCAACATGGATGGCTCCGAGGGCCCACGCGCGCAGATCGTGCGGTCGTTCGTCGAGCTCCTGCAGCAGCAGACACGGCTGCCGATCCACCTTCAGGACGAACGCTGCTCGAGCATGGACGCCGAGGAGTTCCTCCAGCGCAGCGGCCGCACGCACGGCCAGAAGAAGGCGATTCGCGATGCGCTCGCCGCCTGCGTGATCCTGCAGGGTTTCCTGGATGCGCAGGGCGCGTGAGACGCCGCGTCAGGGTGCCTGCACGCCCGTGCATGCGGCACGATCGAGGTACCAGCGGAGTTCACCGCCCGTGGGCACGATGCCCCGGATCGGCAGGCTCGCGGCATCGTCCGCGTCTGCACGCGCGACGCGCTCGAGCATGGCGTGCTTGGATGCACCCATCACGAGCACGGCCACGAATCGCGAGGCGTTCAGCAGCCGGTAGGTCATCGTGATGCGGGCAGGCGGCGTGACGGTCGGGCCATCGTTGGCCACGACGAGCGCCTCGGGCTCGACCAGCGCCGGACTGTGCGGGAAGAGGCTCGCGGTGTGGCCATCGCCACCCATCCCCAGCAGCACGAAGTCGAGGCGATCATGGCCGACCTCGCGCCAGGCCAGCGTCTCGCGCAGCGCGCGGTCGTAGGCCTCGGCCGCACCGGGCAGGTGGGCGTCCATCGGATGCACCTGCTGCGGCGGGATGTCGACGTGCTCGACGATGGTCTCCCGGATGTGCAGGAAATTGCAGCGATCGTCATCGGGCGCAACGCAGCGCTCATCGACGATCCACAGGTGCGTTCGCTCCCATGGCAGTTGCCGGAAGCGCGGATCGACCATCAGGCAGCGGTAGAACGGCAGCGGGGTCGACCCGCCAGAGAGCGCCAGGTGGAACTCGCCATGCGCACGCACGCAGTTGTTCGCCTGCAGGAGAAGGTCCGCACCGAGCGATCCGTGCACGTCATCCGCCTCGATGCCCGTGACCACGCGGCCCGGGAGCGCCGGCACCGGGAACGAGTCATCGACGAGGTCGTATGGATCGATCGCCATGGCTCAGCCGTCGTGCCAGGCGCGGCCATCGCGCAGCATGAGATCATCGGCCGCGCGCGGCCCCCATGAACCCTGCGCATAGTTGCCCACGATGCCCTCGCGCAGCGTCGCGCCGCGCGCATCGAGGAACGGCATCACGGCGCTCCACGCGCCCTCGACCTCGGTGCGGTGCTTGAAGAGCGTCTGGTCACCGCGCATCGCATCCACGATGAGCGGGCCGTACGCCTCGACCGGATGGCCGCCGAATTCCTTGCGGAAATCGGCTTGCATCGCGATGGGCGCGATCGCCATGCGGCGACCGGGGACCTTGCTCTCGAAGCGGAGCTCGGCGCGCTCGCGCGGTGCAATCTCGATCACGAGGCGGTTGCCCTGCACGCCGCCGGCACCGTGCGGTACATCCTTGAACAGGTCGGCGGCCGGCGCCTTGAACTGCACCACGACCTCGGTGCGCTTGGCGCGCATGGCCTTGCCGGTGCGCAGGTAGAACGGCGTGCCAGCCCAGCGCCAAGTATCTAGATGAAGCTTGAGCGCGGCGAACGTCTCGACCGTCGAGCCCGGCGCCACGCCCTGCAGCTGCGCGTATGCCGGCTCGGGACCACCGCCGTACTGGCCGAACGCACCATGGGTCGCCACCTCCGCGACCGACGTCGGGCGAATCGCACCAATGAGCTTGATCTTCTCGCTGCGGATCTCGTTCGCCCGCATCCGGTTGGGCGGCTCCATCGCGACGAACGCAAGCACCTGCATGAGGTGGCTCTGGATCATGTCGCGGACCGCACCGGTCTGCTCGTAGAAGCCCCCGCGTGTACCCACGCCGACCGTTTCGGCGGCGGTGATCTGCACGTGGTCGATGTAGCGGTGATTCCAGACCGGCTCGAAGATGCTGTTGGCGAAGCGAAGCACCAGCAGGCTCTGCACGAGATCCTTGCCGAGGTAGTGATCGATGCGGTAGGTCGAGTCTTCCTCGAAGACCCGGCCGAGCGCGCGGTTCAGGCTTGCCGCGCTGGCCTCGTCGGTGCCGAAGGGCTTCTCGACCACGATCCGCTGCCACGACCAGCCCTTGGGATCGATGCTGCACCAGCGCTTGCCCTCGCTCACCAGGCCAGCCTCGTCGATGCACTGCACGATCGGCTCGTAGAGCGACGGTGCCACCGAGAGGTAGAAGAGGATGTTGCCGCGGGTCGCGCGCGCGGCAGCCAGCGCACCCAAGCGCTCGACGAGCGCAGGGTAGGCCGCCTGCGTCGCGGCATCGCCCGCGTGATAGAAGAGTCGCTCCTCGAAGGAGTGCCAGCGCGCGGGATCGAAGCCCTGCACCGAAGCCTGCACCGCCGTGCGCAGCTCCGCGCGCCAGCTCTCGTCGGTCTTCGCAGTCCGGCTCATGCCCAGGATCGCCGTCGACGGATGCAGCGCGCCAAGGCAGTGCATCTCGTACATCGATGGGATGAGCTTGCGATGGGTCAGGTCGCCGCTCGCACCCAGGATCAGCAGCACGCACGGATCGGCGCCGGCGGGCGAGGATCCCATGGACGATTCTGGACGTTCGATCGTGGCAGGTGCTGTCGGCGTGGCCGTCATGGGCGTTTGAGCATACGCCCGACATATCGCATCAGAAGAGCACTTGGTACTGGATGCCGACGTACATCTGGCCGGAAACGTCGCCGGCCGGCGGCTGGACATCGGGCAGCAGGCTGGCGCCCGGCGTCGCGAAACCATTGCCCAAGTTGTTGGCACTGAGCCCCTCGAACGAGTAGCCCACATCGAGCTGGACCTTCATGCTGTGCTTGTGGACGTAGTGGCTCAGGTTCAGTTCGAGCAGGCTGAGCATGGGGTATGCGGCATCCGAATCGGCACCTGAGTCCCCGATGCTGTATCGAAGTCCCGTCCCCCACCGCTCGGCCAGCATCGTGCTGGCCTGGACCAGCGCACCCCACTGGTTTGACTGGCCGTCCTCGCTCTGCACCCGGCGGAAGACCCCCCAGGCGAAGATCGACCAGCCTGCTTGCTTGTGCATGAGGTCGGCGGTGACCTCGACCATCCATGGGTCGCTCGGGAACGGGGCGGAGGGGCTCGCCTGCTCGGCATCCACGGCCACCCCGAGATTGGTGGCCTGCCCATTCATGTCGAGCCATGGCGTGTACTCCCGCAACTCGTGCCAGGTCCCGTTGAGCTTCCAGTCGAAACGGCTGGAGAGCGCCCAGTCTATCGCAAGGCTGTTGTCCCACGGCAGGTTGACCGTGTTGCCCGTGTTCCAGTCGGCCCCGCCGGGCGTCGACGGTGAGCGCACCGTGATGCCATCGAACCAGCCGCTGCGCCACATGAAGTGCTCGGTCTCCCACTCAAGCGCGATGCCCCGCGAGCGCGCAGCACGGAAGTAGTTGTTCAGCGCACTGCGCTCCATGAAGGTCGTGGTTGCGGACGGCAGCATCTCCTCGCGCGTGAACCCTGGCCGGAACTGGCCCATCTTCAACTGCAGCTCAGGCGAGAGCACGCGGCCGACCCAGGCATCCTCGACGTCAGGAACACGTGGCGACGGCACCCCGCCCGGGCGCGACAGCTGCAGGGCGTACCGCCACTCCTTGCCGAACGCATGGCCATCCATGATGAACCGAGTGCGTGGATTCTCGAACCCCTGGGTATCGCCAAGGTCTTCGCGATGATTCCAGACGAACCGCAGCTGCATCTGGACGTTCAGGTGGTACCGGAAGTTGCCGTCGGCCGAGCTGATCTCGGTGCCGGACGCATCGAGCCGGTAGAAGTTGTCGCCCTCGAACGGTCCGTCGGAGCCAACCTGCATCAGCGTGCGCGTACCTGCGTCGGCCAGCGCATCCTTCACGATGGCGCGGATCTCGTTCGCCCGCTCGGCATCGAGTGCTCCTTGCGACCGACTGCGCTCGAACGCACGGAGGTCGGCGCTCAGTGCATCGATTTCATGCTGGAGATCGCACTCGGGCGAACCTGCGAGGCTTGACGCCATGACCATCGCGGCGAGATGCATGGTGGTCCTCTCCGGGGTGGCGACCTTGAGGCAGCTCAGGTCATGTCGACGATGCACGAGACCAGCGTGGCAACCACCGTCATGCCCCGCTCGCCCTTCGGATCGATGAGCCACAGCCAATCGATGAAGAGGAACTCGAAGCGGGCGGCGAGCAGCGCGATGCGGCCCATGACCGTGAAGCCGAAGGCCGAACCGAAGGTGATCATCAGGAACCAGACGCCGACCCGCGCCGCACGGCCCACCGCACCCTTGTGCTCGACGCTGAAGACGAAGTAGGCGAGCGTGCAGAGCACGCCCACGATGATCAGCACGTTCCGGATCGAGGCCCACGCGGCGAATGAACCATCGTCGCCAAAGGCCACCATCGGGAGCATCGTCGCGCGGACCTGCTCGATGATGTCGCTCTCGACATGGCTCACCATCTTGAGCCCCGCGAAGGTGCCGATCACGAAGGCGAGCGGCCAGCGGCCCACATGGCGCCCCAGCGGCGTGAGCTGCGAGAGCAGCATGATGCCCAGACCGAGCGGGATGAGTGCGATCGGGTTGAACGCGCCGCCCTCGAGGTTGGGCATGCACCACGCCTTGACCATGTCCGGCGCAAGGTTTGCCAGAAGCTTCGGCACGAGCGTTTCCCAGAAGGCGACCACCATCCAGTAGCCGGCGCTCACCCCGATCACGATGCTCTCAGTGAACTTGTAGGCCGGGTTGTCACCAGCCAGGAAGCTGAAGACGGCCAGCGTGAAGAAGGCCGCGAGCCACAGGCCGATGGTGCGGTCCCAGGAGACGCGGATCGCCTGCTGGCCTGGCGCGGCCGACTCGGCCGCCCGGAACTGACCCGCGGTCCGGAAGAGGTCGCGCTCGATCGTGACCGCACCGGCGGTGCCGTCAGCCGCCGCCGACCACGCCACACGGCCCTGCTCGTTCGTGGTCGACGCATACCTCGTCGTTTCGGTCTGCACATAGACGCGGCCCACGCCCTCGCCCATGCCGGCGCGGATCGCCACCAGCACGGCGATCACGAGGAAGAGGCCGATCCACCACCTGCCCTGGGCCGGCGCTGTCTGATCGGTGATCGCATCGCTCATGGTGCCACCGCCTTGCACCGCTTCTGCGCGAAGTACATGGCATTGCCCAGCACGATCAGGGCGATCAGCAGCACGTGGCCGAAGAGCTGCGGCGCCATGCGGCGGCGGGCCTCGGTGTACTTGGGCGCCGTCACGCGATCACCGTCGATCGCTGCGCTCACCAGCGCCTCGTACTCGGCGGCACCCTTGATCGCGGCCAGCATGCCTCGCAATTGGCCGGGGTAATAGGAGTAGACCTGCGACGCCTGCACGCCGGTCACGCCAGCCAGCAACACCAGGCCCGGATTCGAGCTCGAGACGTACTGCACCCACTCCTTGCCGCCCGGATAGCCCGCGCTGATCGTGATCACGAGCGGGAAGTCGCCGGCCTTGGTGATGCCGTCCATGATCGGCAGGCGATCGACCGGCGTGCCCGATCGGTCGACGGGGAACTGCTTGCGGAAGTCCGTGCCGATCACCTTGAGCACGCCTTCGTTGCCGGTCTGGAAGCCAAGATTCACGAAGTCCTTCCCGTTCACGCGGTCGGGGAAGTCGGTCTTGATCACGCTGGCGATGGTCTCCTCAGCCTTCGTGGGTCCGAGCGGCCACAGCGCGATGACGACCGGCTTGAGCCGCTTGTGCATCAGGTGGCGCATGAACGACGTGGCCATCGGTGCGAGCTCACCCTCGCTCGCCGGGTCGTAGTCGAAGCTCACGAGCACGCGCGAACCCTCGGGCAGCGCTTCGATCGCATCGAAGCAGGCCTGCGAAGGCGGGGTGGGTGACTCAGGGAAGGTCTTGCCGGTCACGCCGTTCCAGAGGATCGGCAGCGCGACCGCCAGCATCATGGCGAGGTAGATCCAGCGCCGGTCGAGACCGCTCATGCGTCACCCCCGAGATAGCTGCGATCGAGGCCAAGCAAGAGGCGGATGCCGGTCGACGCGACGCCGAGCGCGATCCCGATGATGATCGCTCGGTTGCCCGCGGTGTTGAAGACATCCATGATGGTGACGGCCAGATTCTCCAGCCGAAGCCCGCTCGCCCAGTCGGGCAGCCATCCCGTGAGCACCACGCCGGCGAACGTGCGGCCGAGCAGGATCACGAACGCCGTGGCCAGGAGCAGCGTTGCCTCGAGATTCTTGGCGCGGAACGCCCGGAACGCCGCGCTCGCGACGTAGAACGCCAGCACCGCAAAGAGCGTCGACGTGATCGGCGTCATCACGTAGAGGTAGATCCACCAGAACGCCGAGCCCTCGTCATCGGGCTTGCCGCTCCACGGGACCATCGGCGCCGATGGATCGGCGACGACGCCGACCTTGCCCAGGCCGACCCACAGCGTGACGGCGAAGGCCAGGAGCGTGACGGCCGAGTAGCCCCAGCCGGGTCCGCGCGCGCTCAGGCGCATGAGCTGCACCTTCAGCAGGCTGCCACCGCCGAGGACGAAGGCCATCGCTGCGAGGATGTTGAACCAGTCGGTGACGTCGTTGGCCCAACCGGTGGCCATGGGCAGGAACGGGCTCACGAGCATCGTGAGGCCGCCGACGAGGCAGATGAGCAGCGCGATCGAGCGGCTCATGGAGCCACCTCCACCGCGGAATCGGTGACCGTTGCCGGAGAGAACGCCTCGAACGTCGCCATCACCACGCCGGCCGCCAGCGCCAGCGCGATCAGCGCCTTGGCGATGTCCTGCCCACGCAGCGTCCCCAGCTGGTCGGGCGCACCGCTCAGGTAGGCGCTGGCCGCGAAGAATTCCTCGCCGATGAGCGTGTAATCACAGCTCGCGACGAAGAACGGCAGCTGCGCGGTCTCGGCCGTGCCGGCGATCTGGATCGCGCCGATGGCGTTGCCGTTCTCGGCCAGGATCAGGCTCTCGGCGAAGAAGCAGCCCATGTAGAAGCAGGCCGCGGGCTTGTCGCGCGCCATCGCACCTGCGGCGTAGGCCGCGTACCCGAACTGCTCGTCCGTGATGTAGCGGATGCGCTCGGGGTCGTACCAGTCGGGCTGGCCCGCCTGCAGCGCCGCAGCCTGCACGCTCTCGCGCGCGGCCTGCATGACGAGCGATCGGCTCACGGGGACATCGAGCGTGGCGTCGTACTGCGCGGCCGTACCGGCGACCCGGCTGAGCACCGTGATGCCAGCGACCGTCATCGGGTTGTCCATGTCCTGGATCCCGGGCACGAACAGGATCGGACGGCCCATCTCCGTGGCGCGCCCCACGGCTTCCTCGACCGCTTCCAGACCGGCGATGCGGCGGATCCTGGGCACGCTGCCGGCACGCGCAGCGAGCATGCTCCCCACGATGCACACGCACGTGGCCGCGAGCACGACCAGCAGCAGCACCTTGTCAGGGTTCAGGAAGGATGCATCGGCACCGAGCACCATGCGCAGAGCCTAACGCGCACGTGGCTCGTGCGCCCGGAGCCGGCTTGATCACTCCGCGATCAACTCGACGTTGGCGCGAGGAACGGTGACCCGCTGTCCATCAGCGAGCGACACCTCGAGCACGCGAGCCTTGGACCCGGAGCCGAGCACGGCGGGCTGTTCGGGAAGCGACGCGACCGTACCGAGCGCCCCGAACCACGGATCACGGATCACGCGCACCGGCGTGCCGATCGACAGTTCACCGGCGGTCGCCCCGCCGCCCGCGTGGGCATCGCCCGTGGCTTCGTCAGCCAGTGGAACGACGATTTCCGGCCGCATCACGCCGGCGCGGATCTGGGTCGCGCCGTTCACGCTTGCGGTGTGGCCGATGTGCGAGGTGAGCAGGTCATGCGTGCGCGCGGCCATCGCGATGTCCCCGAAGCCCTCGGTCACGACCAGCGTGATCCCGACCTTCTCGCTGCCGGTGATCGCCACGCCGAGATCGTGCCCCAGCAGCGCCTTCAGGTCGGCATCATCGATCCCGCCCGACACGATCGCCGCCACACCGACCTCGATGGCGCGGCGGATTGCCTCGATCGTCATCCGTGCACCGCCGATCAGGATGCACCCGGCGTGCTCGCTGCGGATCGATGACGCCTCAAGCCGCTCCCCGGGCCGCGCGCACGCGATGGCGATCGGCCCGTAGGCCTCGCCACCGATGCCGAAGATGCCCTGCACGAGGGCCACGTCGTTCTCGACGACCGCGCCCTCGCTTCCGAGCACATCGACCACGCGGCCGCTGGTGAACGCACGCACCTGGACCGGCTGCGCGGCGCCTCGGATCATGACCATGCCGGTCGAGTCGCTCGCGCTCTCGATGGTGCCGGATGCCGTCGCCTTCACCGTGACCTTCATCATGCCGAAGATCCCCTTCGACTGCGCGATCGGTTCGTCCTTGGCGATGGCGGAACCGACGGGCTTCAGCAACAGGCCGGGCACGTCGCGCGGCGCGCACGACAGCAGGTTCGACATCTTCATCGGCGTGATGTCGCCCTCGAGGTCGGTCTGCGCAACGACATCGGTCGCGGCGACGCGATCGCCCACCTTCACGGTGATGCGACCGGTCAACGGCAGGAGCCGTCGCGCGCGGTACCGCACGCGTGCGCTCACGGTCAGTCCTGGTGTGTAGGCCTTGGCCATGGTCGTCTCCTCAATCAGGGTGCAGTTCGAGTGCCTTCGCCCACGAGGCGACCAGCCGCCTGCCCTCGGCCCCGCTCGGCACGGCGAGCGGGCGGCCGCGTCCATCGAGGATGAGGCCGACGCTGCCACCGCGCACCTCACGCTTGACCGCCACGCCGGGACCCGCGCCGACATCGAAACCCCGCTCCGGCACGACCTCGACCTGTGCACGCTCGCCGATGCGCAGCAGCTTCATCTCCTGCCCCATCAGCGTTCCCTCGGCGCTGCCGCCATCCCAGCGCACGCTCCAGCGCATCACGGGCTTGCCGAAGACGGCCGTACCTGCAGGGGCGATGCACGTGCCGAGCATGACGAGGCAGTCGCGCTCGAAGACCTCCATCGCAGCGCGTTCGTGCACGGTCGCGAGCACGCCCAGGTGCGGCATCATGAAGATGCTGTCCTTGGCGAGTTCGGTGAAGCCCTCCGGCTCGAAGGCATCGATGAGCATCGCCGCGGTCTGCTCCATGCGCGGGGCGTGGCTCAGCACGCCGCCGCTGGCCACCAGCAGGTCGAGCTTCATGCCGCTGACGAGCGAACGGCCGCCCTCCTGCTGGCTGAAGGCATCGCCGACGGTGCGCTGCTGCTGCACGCCCTTGAGCTCGGTCGCAAACGCCTTGTGCTGCACGTACGCCAGGCGCAGGGCTTCGCGGCTCACGGCCTGCTCGAACACCAGCGCCTCGTGCGTCTGCGGGATCGTGGTCGGCCGGATCATCTTGTTCTTGACGCGGTTGCGCAGCTCGCGCTCGTCCATGTCCAGGTGCACCCAGCGCAGCACGCTGTCCATGCCGGCCTCGGCGCAGACGTTGCTGATCGAGTAGCTCATCCCCAGGTTCGCGCTGACGGTGCGGTTGAAGGAGCCGTCGAAGACGCTGAAGACGTCGGTCGTCGCGCCGCCGATGTCGACACCGACAACGTTGATCCCACGCCCCTTCGCGATCGCCTGCAGGATGTCGCCGACCGCGCCGGGGGTCGGCATGATGGGCGCATCGGCCCATGCGATCAGCCGGTCGTAGCCGGGCGCATGCGCCATCACGTGCTCGAGGAAGACATCGTGGATCGTCTCGCGCGCAGGGCCCAGGTTCTCGCGCTCAAGCGTCGGGCGCAGGTTGTCGACGACCTTCAGGTCAAAGCCCCCGGCCGCGAACGTGCGCTCGATGGCAGGCCGCGCATCGCGGTTGCCGGCGAAGATGATCGGCAGGCTGTACTCGCCGCCGAAGCGCGGCCGTGGCTTCGCGGGCGCGATGAGTTCGGCGAGCTCGGTCACCTTCTTCGTGTCGCCGCCGTCGGTTCCGCCCGAGATGAGGACCATGTCGGGCCGCAGCTCGCGGATGCGCTGCACCTGCTCGTGCGGCCGGCGACGGTCGTTGCTCGCGATGGTGTCCATCACGATCGCACCCGCACCAAGCGCCGCACGCTTGGCGCTCTCGGCAGTCATTTCCTTCACGACGCCCGCGACCATCATCTGCAGTCCGCCGCCGGCGCTGCTCGTCGAGATGTACGCATCGCAACCGTCCGCAGCATCATCCGACGTGCGACGGAGGATCGTGCCATCGTCGTTCACAAGCCGCCGTCCGCTGAGCTCCTGCAGCTCAGTGACCGCATTGGTCACGCCGAGCGTGACGTCGGCGAAGGGCGCCTCGACCGTGGTCGGCGCCTCGGCACGGTGCGTCTGGCGGTACACACCATCCACGCACTCGATGAGGATCGCCTTCGTGGTGGTGCTGCCGCAGTCGGTGGCGACCACGACCTTGATGCGACTGGGGTCCTTGCGCATGGAAGGCGAAGGCTACGGACTCGGCCGAGGGCCGCAAGCCGGGCTGCAGCCGTTATCCATCGGATTGCGGCGGATTTCCCCGTCGCGCACGGTCTTCGATCGCCAGGCAGATCGCCTCGACGCTGCCGCGCCGCTCGAGCAGCTCGGCAAGCGTGGAGAAAGCCTTGGGATCGGCGACGACCTGCACGAAGGGGGTCAGCGCATGCATGGCGTTGGCCCCGATCGCATTGAGCGGGCGGAACGATTCGAGCGCCAGCAATGCCGGTGCCGTCATGCCACGACGCACGACCTCGTCCGCGATGCGCGCCACGACTGCAGCCTCGGCATCGTTGAGCGTGGCCGGTCCGGGTGGCTCGACCGCGAAGGCATGCCGAAGCGCCTCGCGCCAGTTCCGCCTGGCATCAGCCATGATGGGTCGCCCCAAGCGCTGCATGTGACGCCAGCCACCACGCCTGCCAGGCGTGCAGGGCCTGCTGGACCCGCGCACGATCGGAGCACGCGATCCCCGCAATGTGGAACGAGATGGCACCCCGACCCGATGGGCGGGCGAACGTGGCGCCTGCCTCCTGGACCGTGAACGCCGCGACCGAAGACCACGCCAGGTGGCGTCGCCTGAACGGACCCGCGCGGACGATGCCGTGGCCATCCACCGTGCAACGGCACCCGGCCCAGCCTTCAGCAGTGACCGCCGCCAAGCCGACCGCCGCAAGAGCACCGACGAACCACTCCCGCGCAGCCATGCCGACCGCCGCGGCCAACGCCACGATCACGACAGCGAGCAGCACGCGCCGGCCGGGTCGCTCGCGCGCGAGGCACTCGGACCACTGGATCGCTTCGGGCATCGCCACGCGTCGATCCTACGATCCGAGCATGCCCAGCACCGTCCTCGACACCAGCGCCGCCGAGATCGAAACCACACGCGAGTGGGCCCGCTGGGCCGATGCCAACGATCCGCTCGCTCCCTTGCGCGATCGATTCGAGCTGCCGCGCAGTGCCGACGGCGCACCGCTGGTGTACTTCCAAGGCAACTCGCTCGGACCGATGGCACGGCGAACCCGCGAGCTCGTGCAGGAGGTCATGGACCAGTGGGGGTCGCGTGGCCACTACGCGCGCATCGAGGGATCACGACCCTGGATGGACTACCACGCTCACGCACGAGGGTCGCTCGCCACCCTGGCTGGCGCGCGCGAACATGAGGTCGTCGCAATGGCCGGCCTCACCGAGACGCTGCACCTCCTGATGGCATCGTTCTGGCGACCGCACACCGGTCGCGACCTGATCATCATGGAAGCCACTGCGTTTCCGAGTGACCGCTACGCCGTACGGAGCCACGTGCAGGCGCGTGGATTCGATCCTGATTCGTGCATCATCGAGGTCCAGCCCCGCGCTGATGGACTGCTGCACGCCGACGACTTCGCGCACGCATGCGCCGGGGCCAGCGGTCGTGCCGGACTGCTCCTGGTGGGCGGCGTGAACTACGCCACGGGCCAGCTGCTGGACCTAGGTGCCTTGGTCCGGGCAGCGCACGCTGTCGGCGCCTT
Organism: Singulisphaera sp. GP187; assembly: GCA_945888705.1. Classification (GTDB taxonomy): domain Bacteria; phylum Planctomycetota; class Phycisphaerae; order Phycisphaerales; family SM1A02; genus SYIB01. The sequence continues at coordinate 1,184 of CAMDAQ010000035.1, read as the reverse complement.
CGCCTGCTTCGATCTTGCGCACGCGATGGGCAACGTGCCGCTCTCGCTGCACGAACTCGGTGCCGATGCGGCCGCGTGGTGCGGCTACAAGTACCTCAACGGTGGGCAGGGCGCGACGGCAGGGCTCTACATCCATGAGCGCCACGGACTCGACACATCGACGCCGCGCTTCGCAGGCTGGTGGGGCGTTCCGCTCGCTACGCGCATGGGGATGGAGCGTGACTTCGTCGCGACGCCTGGTGCCGATGGCTGGCAGGTCAGCGGACCAAGCGTGATCGGCATGGCGCCGCTCCTGGCGAGCCTCGAACTCTTCGATGCCGCGGGCTTCGATCGCCTGCGCGCGAAGTCGCTGCGGCTCACCGCCTTCCTCGAGATGCTCCTGCGCGAGCGCGTGCCCGAGGCGCGCGTGCTCACGCCGGCGGCCACGCATGAACGCGGTGCGCAGCTCTCGATCCAGCTCGACGATCGCTGCATGGAGCGGCACGCGCAGCTCCTGCCTGCGGGCATCGCCTGCGACACGCGCAGGCCAAACGTCATCCGTGCTGCGCCCGCCCCGCTCTTCAATACGTTCGACGAGGTCTGGCGATTCGTGGACACGCTTGCCGGCACGCGCTGAGCCGCACTCGTGCGTTTTTTGCAGCACGATCCCGACGGCGTCCGACCGGCTCGCTTCAGTCACCGGTCTCGGTGCTGGCTTGCGCCTGCTGCGGCGCCTTGCGCTCGGCGGTGAGCATGAGCACCGCGCCGCCCACGGCGACGAAACCGCCCAGCCACTGGAATCCCGTGAGTCGCTCCTCGAAGACGAAGGCACTCGCCGCGCTCACCAGAAACGGTTGCAGCTGCAGCACGCCGCTCGTCACGGCCACGCCAAGCCGTGCGATCGCGACGTAGTAGAAGACGTGCCCCGCAGCGATGCCCGCCACCGCACTGATGGCCAGAAAGAGGAGTTCGCGCGATCCGAGCGATGGCACGTACGCACCACCGTCGCGGCCGAACGCCAGCATGAGGGCGATCAAACCGATGGCCGTGAGCTGGCAGATCACCGCGAAGGCCAGGACCGGGTGGTACGGCGCCATGAAGCGCCTCACGCTCAGGCCGTAGCAGGCGTAGCCAAGCCCCGAGCAGACCGCCATCAGCACGCCCGATCCGTTGGCACCACCGAGCGAGAACTCGCCGCCGAAGAG
>CAMDAQ010000034.1 GCA_945888705.1 Singulisphaera sp. GP187 | reverse complement strand
ATCCGGCACCGGCTTCAGCGTGACGGCGCAGTCGTGCCTGGCGAGCCAGACCTTCGCCCACGAACTCGGCCACAACATGGGGTGCTGCCACGCTTCGGGCGATGGTGGCGGCTGTACGGGCGGCGGCATCTTCTCCTACAGCGTCGGATGGCGATTCGCGGGCACCAACGGCACGACGTACCGCACGGTCATGGCGTATGCGCCGGGTGCGCGCATCGACCACTTCTCGAATCCCAACGTGAGCTTCCAGGGGGCGGCGACCGGTGTCGAGCCTTCGGGAGCGACGCAGGGTGCACACAACGCGCGAACGATCAGCGAGACGCTGGCGGCGATCTCGTCGTACCGCTGTGCGGTGCCGGACACGCTGCTCGGCGATTGCGATGCGAACGGACGTGTCGATGTGCAGGACATCGCACAGGGCCGGGCAAGCGATTGCGACGGCAACGGTCGGCTCGATTCGTGCGACCTTCCTGCGCAGGGTTCCTGCGCGGGCGGCGTGGCCGCGTGCAGCTCGGGGTTCCTCATGAATGCCCCCGGCGGACAGAGCACCAGTGGCGATCTCTTTGGCCGCGTCGTGGCGACCGATGGCGCGGGCTTCATCGTGGGCTCGCCGGGCGAGAATTCACCCACGGTCGATGTGGGCCTGGCCGAGGTCTGGACCATCACCAACGATCGTCCAGCACGGCAGGCCACGTTGCGTCATGGTGCTGCAGTCAGCAACGATCAGTTCGGCAGCGCGGTGGCGCTCGCGGGTGACTGGGCTGTCGTCGGTGCACTTGGCCGTGACGTGAACGGGCTCAACAGCGCCGGTGCGGCGTATGTCTTCAAGCGCAGCGGCACGACCTGGTCGCAGGTGCAGGTGCTGCAGTCGACGGCACTCGTGGCCAGTGGCCGATTCGGCTCGAGCGTGGTGTTGGCAGGTCCATGGCTCGCGATCGGTGCGCCGGGTGAAGGCAGCGATCCCGCAGGTGGTGGTGCCGTGCATGTGTATGAACAGCAGGCCAACGGCCAGTTCGTCTTCCGTCAGCGGCTGGTTCCGTCGGCAGCGAGCGAGCTCGGCTATTTCGGTTGGTCGCTCGCCATCGATGGCCCCATGCTCGTCATCGGTGCGCCATACGCCTCGGCGGGTGCCGGCCAGGTGTGGGTGTCGATGCGCGATGGATCGACGTGGTCCGCCCCGGAACGCATCGGCAGCGATCTCGAACCGATCGCCGACCCTGATGCACGGCTCGGTCATGCGGTCGCGTGCAGCGGCGCGCTCGTTGCCGCGGGTGCGCCGCAGCAGGGCGAGCGTCAGGGCGCGGTCTTCACGTGGCGACGCGTCGCTGGTGATTGGCAGGCAGGTCCGGTGCTCAGCGGCCCGACCGCACAGGGCGCGCGCTTCGGCAACGGGGTGGCGATGGCGGCAGGCCGTGTGCTGGTTTCGCAACAGGACTTCGCCACACTCGCCTCGGGTGTCCGTGCGTACGAGTGGCCGCTCGGTAGCGGGCCCATCGAGGTCGGTCGCGTGAGCGTGGGTGAGAGCGTGGCCATCGTGCGCGACCTGGCGATCCTCGGTGCGAGCGAATCGGTCGAGTCGGCTTCCATCACCGGTGCTGCACGCGTGTGGCGATTCGGATCCGATTGCGACCAGAACGGCGTGGCCGATCGATGCCAGATCGCGCAGTCCGGCGGCGATGCCAACGCGAACGGGATCCTCGATGCGTGCGAAGCGATCATCGGCGACTTCAACAGCGACGGCCTCGTGAATGGCGCGGACCTTGGTGTGCTGCTGGGCGGATGGGGCACCGCGACGGGTGACCTGAATGCCGACGGAACGACCGATGGCGCCGACCTGGGCGTGCTCTTGGGAAACTGGACCGGCTGAGCATTCCCGCCGCGTAGCCTGCGCGCATGCTCTGCGCCGTCGCCTTGACCATGGCCGTGATCGCCGCGCAGGATGCGGCGGTACCTCCCCCTGACGAATCGAATGCCGCCACGTGGTATCGGCGTGCGAGTGAGCTGCGGCTCAGCGACGAGGACCAGCTCTTCATCCAGTCCGAGCTCGTGGATCCGTCGCAGTGGCGGACCTGGGATCCTGCGTGGCTCGACCGCGCCGGAAGGATGATGGAGTCGCTGCGCCCGACGATCGATGCGCTGGCGCGGGGTGCCGCGGCGGATCGGTGCGACTTCGAGCTCGATCGCTCCGCGGGCCTCGGCATGCTGTTGCCGCATCTGGCGCAGCAGCGTCAGGGTGCCCGGCTGCTTGGCGCGGCGGCGCAGTGGGCCATGAGCCGCGGTGATGGTCGTGAGGCCTTGCGCCTGATCACGTTGCAGACCGAGCTCGCGCGCGACCTCGTCGGTGACCGGGTGGTCATCAGTTCCCTGGTGGGTTCGGGCATCACCATGCAGGCCGCAGCGTGCACCGAGGACCTGATGGACCTTGGCCTGATCACGCCGGCAGCCGCCGGCGAGCTGGCCGAGACCCTCGGCTCGATGACCGATCCTGCTGCCCTCGGCTGCGCCGAAGCGATGCGGGGCGAGATGGAACTCATGCGCGCCAGCCTCAAGGATGCCGAGTCGGCGAAGGAGGCCCTGGCGATCGTGGACCCGCAGACCCCAGTCGAGATCGCCGATGACGAGTCCATCAAGCGCGAGCTCGAGGTGATGGATGGCTTCTACACCCGAGCCGCCGAGGCATTCTCGGAGCCCGATCCCGCCAAGGGCCGGGCGATCCTCGATGGCCTGACCAAGGAACTCGAGGGGCTTCCCGACGGTTCGCTTGCACGCACGCTCATGCCCTCATGGGACTCGATGTGGGAGTCGATGCAGCGCAATCGCTCCGCGCTCCAGGAGATCACCGGCAGGCTCCGCACCATCGCCGAGGTCAAGGCTCGGCCAAGCGACTTCGTCGACGCGATGATCTTCTATGCCCAGGCGGGCCGTGCGATCGCCGCGATCCCCGAGGATGAGCAGGTCGCCCTCGAGCTCCTTCGCTCGGTCGGCCATGCCGAGGACGCCAAGCGCGTGCTGCGGCCGCTCGAGCAGCTTTCGCGCGTCGTGGACGGTGCGATGCAGCGTGGATGGGTCGCAGGCCGCTGTGAGGTTGCCGGTCGCGAGCGCGGACGGCCGACCTTGGCACTCGATCATGTCGCGCTCGCGCGTGGTGCTGCCCGTGCCGTGCTGCTTCGCGCGCAGCACGACGTGGGCCAGGACCTGCCCCGTGTCGTGCAGGGCTGCGTGCGCATGGTCGTGCAGGCACGCGACTCATGCTGCCTTGCAGGATCGCTGCTCGCGAGCCTGTTGCTGGACGACCTCGCCGAGTCCATGCCGGGGATCCTTGCCGATCCGCGGATGGATGCCACGGCCCGCACGTCGCTGGCCGAGTCGCTGACCGCTCTGCTCGATGGAGGACTGAAGCTGCCGAAGTCCCTGGCGTGGGATGTCGACGTGATCGTGCGCCGCTGGTCGCCGCCGAAGCAGGCGCCCGAGCTTGCAGCGGCCCGCACGGCGGCCGGTGTGCGGCTGGGCGCCAATGGCGTGGCATTCGTGCTGGCCGTGATGAGCCCCACCGTCACGCGCGAGGCCGATCGCCTGCCGGCGGGCGAGTTCGTCGACGATGGCGGCGTGACGATCGATGTGCTTGAGCAACTCGCCGAGGAGCGCGATGCGGTCGGTGCCACGCCGTTCGTCTCGGGCGCCGACGCTGCGACCGTGGAGACCACGCCACCCCTGGGCAGCATCACGCCGAAGGTGCCCATCGATCTCCAGGCGATGGCCGCGTCATGGGCCGATCGCGTGCAGGCCCTGATCAGGAGCGTGCGCGGCGGCTGAACCGCCGCTCCCTCATCGGATGAACCGAAGTTCGCCGAAGTCGGGAATGAACGGCGTGCTGCCGGGCGACAGGCGCATCGGTGCCGGGAAGTAGACGCACCAGGCCTTGCCGATCATGAGGTCCTCGGGAACGATGAACGGGCTGCTGTTGCCCAGCTGCACCGACACGAGCGGGTGCGGCCGGCCCCAGAGCCGGCTGTCGCGGCTCGCACCGGAGTTGTCGCCGAGCATCACGTATTCGCCGTCGCCGATCACCGGCGGCTGGTTCACGTCGACGCCGAACGCCAGTCCGGGAATCGGCTCGCCGTTCATCGGGTACTGGTCGCCCGGATTGAGGAACGCCGGCCGGTAGTACAGGTCGCGGTCCACGCGGATGCGTCGCAGCGTCACGGGCCCGCCGCCGAACTCCCAGGCAAGCGTGGTCGGCGTGGGCTTCTGCGCCGATGGGTTCTGCAGGACCTGGTCGATGGTGCGGCCGTTGTGGCTGGCGAGGAGTCGCTGCTGCGGATCCCACTCGTAGTCGAGCGTGAGCACGCTGTCGCCATCGATGAACAGCTGCAGGCGTTGGTCGATGTGCCAGAACTCGAGCTCGAACGCGCCGTCCGGCAGTGCGATGGGCGCGCTCGCCGTGGCCTTCACCTCGCCGCTCTCGGCGTGCACGATCGAGAGCGTGGCCTTGCTGCCCGAGACGTCGAACGTCATCACGTGCGAGCGCGTGCCGATCGACAGGCTCGTCGTGAACAGGCCGCTCGACGCGGGCGTGCAGTGCGCCGCCACGCGTAGGTCGCCCACCGGGAAGAGCGGAATCTCGGGGCGCGTGGAGTTGTAGGCGTTCCAGTCATCGAGCTGGATGTCGGTCGAGACCCATTCAAGCCGCGCCGGCCCGGTCGCGCCCCACACGAAGGCGCGCGGATCGCTCGTGTCCCAGCCCTGCCCGCGCATCGGCGGGCCGCTCCACGAGCCGCGCATGCGCTGCCGCATCGCGCTCGGGTCGATCGGCGCGTAGTCGCTGTTCCAGACTGGCTGCAAGACCGCACGCTGCACGGACTCAGGCTTGCGCTGGATGCGCATGCCGGTCACCGGCATGTCGGGCGCGCCGGTGAAGGCATCGCCGTCAGCGAGCGCGAACCGCTCGCCCGGCATGCCGACGAGGCGCTTGATGTAGTACGTCGCATCGCCGACCGGATCGCATGGATTCTTGAAGACGACCACGTCCCAGCGCTGCGGCTGCTGGATCGGCCAGAGAAACTTCGTGACCAGGATGCGGTCGCCCACGCGCGCATCCTGTGCGAGACGGATGTTGGCCTCGCTCCGCGTGGGCGCCGTGTGGCTGACCATCGGATCGCCGATCGGGCGCTGGAAGTCGCGCCCCGCGCGCGCCGATTCGACCACCGGAGCTGCATCGGCCGGGTAGCTGTAGCCCGTGTCAGGGCTGCGCAGCCGCAGGTGCTCGCCCATCAGCGTGGGCGCCATGCTCCCGGTGGGGATCACGTAGCCCTCGATGACGAAGCCGCGGAAGGTCATCGCGAGCGCGAACGAGATCAGCAGCAGGCTGATGGTGTCGAGGGTCGTGGCCTTGCGGGGCTCGTGCTCCATGGGAGCGCGATGCTAGCGGCGGTCACCCGGTGCCTGTTCAACCGGCATGAGATCCTCGACCGGCACCGCAATGTCCTGCCCGCTGGCGTGAAGTCGGACGAGGACGAGCTGAACGAGCGTGCGCGTCTCGACGACCGAGCCCACGCCTTCGGCCGTGCCGACCACCGTGCCACGCTTGGGGAGCTTCGCCGCGAGTTCCGCATAGGTCTGGTCCTCGTAGCGCAGGCAGCACATGAGCCGTCCGCATCGACCTGAGATCTTCAGCGGATCGAGCGTGTGCCCCTGGACCTTCGCGTGCTTGATGCTCACGGGCTTGAGCACCTTGAGGAACGTCGAGCAGCAGACGCTCTGTCCGCACTTCTCGCGGTCGGCGACCAGGCGCGCCTCATCACGCGCGCCGATCACCTGCCAGTGCGCCGCGCGACCGATCGCTGGTGCGAGCGCGGCCTTCATCGGCGCCAGGTCGATCTCGCCCTCGACCGTCGGGTGCACCCACACGAACACCTGTTCATCACCCAGCAGCGGCTCGAGCTGCACGAGCCGTACAGGGACGCCCAGCGCGATCGCTGCCTGCTTGGCCGCAAGCGTGCGCGCGCCCCAGTCCATCGAGATGCGCTCCCACGCGGCAAGGTCATCCATCGTGGCCACGCGCAGCACCTCGCCATCGGCGTGGAAGGGATAGTCCTTGCCGCCCGAGGCCTCGATGTAGCTGCGCACCTCGTCGCGCGAGACGCTCTTGCCGCAGCCGCCGTTGCCGCAGGTCGTGGTGAGCATCTCGCCGAGTTCGGTGCCGCGATGCGTGCGCACCACGAGCTTCGATCCGCATCCCGGCTTGGCGTCACCGCGGTACGGGAACTCGCCGATCATGCGCATCGCGCCGAAGCGCACCACGATCGAGCTCGGCGCCTTGAGTTCCGCATAGGCCGCCGCGTCGCGATGGGCCGGATCGGCATCGCGCTCGAAGATGGGAAGCGGGAAGATCGACACGGTCCGCGGAGTGTCGCATGGACGCGTCCGCCGTGCATCGGCGGTCCCGCTAGCATTGCGCGGTTCCATGCTGCCCGTCGTCGCCATCATCGGTCGCCCCAACGTCGGCAAGAGCAGCCTGCTCAACCGCATCGTCGGCCGGCGCGTGTCGATCGTGGACCCGACCCCCGGCGTCACGCGGGACCGCATCACGGCCGAGCTGACCCTCGATCCCCCGATCGAGGGCCCCGAGGATGCGCTGCCGCGCACCGTCGAGTTCATGGACACCGGCGGTTACGGCGTCTACACCGCCGACGGCCGCCGCATCGACGACGCCGGCATGGACCTGGCCGCGCTCACGCCGCACATCGAGGAGCAGATCCGCGCCGCCACCGAGGAAGCCGACGTGATCCTCTTCACGGTCGATGCGCAGAGCGGCGTCACCGCGCTCGACGAGACGATCGCCACGATGCTGCGCCGCAGCGGCCAGGCGTCCAAGGCGATGCTGGTCGTGAACAAGGTCGACGGACCATCATGGGAGGCGCACGCCTTCGATGCGATGCGCCTTGGCTTCGGCGAGCCGCACATGGTCAGCGCCAACAACGGGTCGGGCCTGCGCCGCCTGCGCGAGGCGATCTGGGAGCGCGTGGGCGATGCGCCCGCCAAGCCCGTGCCGACCGAGATGAAGGTGGCGATCGTGGGTCGCCGCAACGCCGGCAAGAGCTCCTTCACCAACTCGCTCGCCGGCGAGGATCGCGTGATCGTGAGCGAGATCGCCGGCACCACGCGCGATGCGATCGACGTGCGCTTCGAGGTCGGCGGCCGCACGTTCGTGGCCATCGACACCGCCGGCGTGCGCAAGCGCAAGTCGTGGGCGGACGACGTCGAGTTCTATTCGAATGTCCGCACCGACCAGTCGATTCGCCGCGCCGATGTCTGCCTGCTGGTGCTCGACGCCACCGACAAGATCAGCCAGGTCGAGAAGCACCTGGCGATGGAGCTCATTGAGCAGGCCAAGCCCACGCTGATCGTGCTCAACAAGTGGGACCTGATGCCGAAGAAGGCCAAGGTCGAGGACTTCATCGAGTACCTCGGGCAGGAACTGCCGGGCCTTGACTTCGCGCCGGTCGCGTGCGTGAGCGCGCTGACGGGCGAGGGCGTGCAGGATGCCATCACGATGGCGTTCAACCTCTTCCAGCAGGCGGGCCACCGCGAGACGACCGGTCGCCTGAACGCGCTCGTGCAGAAGATCCTCACCGAGCGCGGTCCGAGCTCGCGCCTGGGCACGATCGCCAAGATCTACTACATCACGCAGATCGAGGTCTTCCCGCCGACGATCGCGCTCGTGGTGAACAAGCCCGACCTCTTCGAGGGCAACTACGAGCGCTACCTGCTCAACCGCATGCGCGAGGAACTGCCGTACGCCGAGGTGCCGATCCGCCTGCGCTTCAGTGCGCGCAAGCGGCGCGAGAATCCCGGCGATGCACAGCCCTCCTCGGGCGGCCGCTCGGAGCAGTGATCACGCGAGCAGGCTCCGGCCTGTCATCGCCGCAGGCTTCGGCATCCCGGCCATCGCGAGCATCGTGGGGGCGATGTCGGCGAGCCTGCCATCGTCGCGCAGGCGCCGCCCGCGGAACGACTCGCCCATGATCGACAGCGGCACGGTGAAGTTGGTGTGCGCGGTCTGCGGGTCGCCGGTCACCGGATCGATCATCTGCTCGGCATTGCCGTGGTCGGCCGTGATCACGAGGCTCCCGCCTCGCGCCATCGTCGCGCGCGCGAGTTCGCCCACGCATGCATCGACGATCTCGCACGCGCGCGTGGCGGCATCGAGGTTGCCGGTGTGTCCGACCATGTCGCCGTTGGCGAAGTTCACGATGATGAAGGGTTCGCAGTCTGGGGCGGCCAGGCGCGCGAGCACGGCATCCCGCACGCCATGCGCGCTCATCTCGGGCTTCAGGTCGTAGGTTGGCACATCCTTGGGGCTCGGCACGATCACGCGACGCTCGCCGGGGAATGGTTCCTCGCGGTAGTCGTTGAAGAAGAACGTGACGTGCGGGAACTTCTCGGTCTCCGCACAGCGGAACTGCGTGAGACCCGCATCGCTGATCACCTGCCCGAGGATCGACTCCATGCGCGCGGGCCGCTCGAACGCCACCGTGACCGGGAGGCCTTCCTCGTAGTTCGCCAACGTGACGAAGCGCAGGTTCGTCGGAACATGGCCGCGATCGAATCCGCCGCCGGGCAGCGCGCGAAACGCCCCTTCATCGAGCACGAACGCCTTGGTCAGTTCGCGCGGCCGATCGCCGCGGAAGTTGAAGAAGATCACGGCGTCGCCGTCGCGCACGAAGCCCTCGCTGTTGCTGAGCAGGTGCGTGGGCGGGACGAACTCATCGCCGTGGCGCGTGGGGCCCTCGGGATTCGCATAGGCGTGCTCGAGCGCCGTGCGGGCATCGGTCGCTCCCTGTTCCTGCGGACCGACCAGGCATCGCCACGCGCGCTCGACCCGTTCCCAGCGGTGGTCGCGGTCCATCGCCCAGAAGCGACCCATGATGCTGGCGACCCGCGCGCCGCAGCCATCGACAGCGCGTTGCACCCGCTCGATGAAGCGAAGCCCAGTGGTCGGACCAGTGTCTCGGCCATCGGTGATCGCGTGCACGATCATGCGCTGGCCAGGGAAGGCACGCGCGCGGGCGAGTTCGAGGATCGCCTCGAGATGCCCGAGGTCGCTGTGGACGAGGCCATCGCTGCAGAGCCCGAGCACGTGCACGCAGCCACCCGTCGCCGTGGCGTGATCGAAGGCCGACTGCAGGCCGGCATTTTCGGCGAAGCGTCCGTCGCGGATCGCGCGCGTGATCCGCATGAGCTCCTGATCCACGATCCTGCCGGCACCGATGTTCTGGTGGCCGACCTCGCTGTTGCCCATGACGGGCCCCTCGGGCGTTTCGGGCAGGCCGACGTCCTCGCCGCTCGTGCGGATGAGGGTGCTCGGCCACTCCCGGCGCATCGCGGCATCGAACGGGCACTGCGCGCGCAGCACGGCGTTGGCTGCATCCTGCTCGGCGTGCGGGTTGCGCCCCCAGCCATCCCGGATCACGAGGACGATCGGCGTGTTCACGGTCGGTGAAGCCATGCCCCAACTCTACCCCGCTCGGGCCATCGGCTTCGAGGCGGTCCTCCGCTACGCTACGCCCGCACCCGAGTGCATGGAGAGCACGGAAGGATGACCACCACCTTGGCCACGGACACGGCACCACTCACCGGCGACGCCCTGCGCAGCCGCTACAACGAAATCAACAAGCGCATCGGCGAAGCAGCGGCCCGCTCGGGGCGCAAGGCATCGCAGGTCGTGCTCGTGGCGGTGAGCAAGACCGCCAGCATGGAGCAGATCCGCGAGCTCGTCCAGGCGGGTCACGTGCACTTCGGCGAGAACCGCGTGCAGCAGCTCCAGCAGCGCGTGGCGCAGGTCGAGGAGTTCCAGGCGCGCCGACGCGAGCTCACCGGCGCCGAGCCCGCTCCTGTGCGCTGGCACATGATCGGCTCGCTCCAGCGCAACAAAGTCAAGAAGGCCATCGAGTGCGCGCGGCTCATCCACAGTGTGGACAGCATGCGCCTGGCCGAGGACATCCAGAACGCCGCCGCGCGACGCGAGGATCCGGTCGACATCCTCATCGAAGTGAACGTGAGCGGCGAGGCGAGCAAGCACGGCCTGCATCCGCCCGCGGTGCGCCACGTGATCGAGCAGATCGACACGATGGTCAACGTGCGGCCGCGAGGCCTCATGTGCATGGCTCCCAACACGCAGGACATGGCCGTCGTGCGCGATGTCTTCGAGCGCTGCCGCGAGCTCTTCCAGGACATCCGCTCGGCTGGCGTGGGTGGCGACGCCTTCGATCTCCTCTCCATGGGCATGTCCAACGACTTCGAGGCCGCGATCGAGTGCGGCTCGAACATGGTGCGCATCGGGAGCGCGCTGTTCGGTGCGCCGGCCGTTCAGGACGATCCGGGCGAGGGCTGATTGGCGCCGTCGATGCGGCGCTGCGTCCGGGCATCCCAGCCCAGGTGGTAGCGCGCGATCGGCATGCCGCGAAACGTGCTCCGGCATCGATAGCAGGTCAGCCGCCACTCCAAGCGCATCCACAGCACCACATCGATGGCTGCGAAGATGAGCAGCGCTGCGACCAGGATCGATGGCGTGCCGTAGCCGGCCAGCCCCACCGCCACGACCGAGAGCGCGAGCACCGCGACGATGACCGTGAGCCGCGGCGTGGAACGGCTTCGGTAGAGCGTGTCGCACCCGCAGAGCACGCACTTGCGCAGGTGGCCACCATCGTCGACCGCCTGTTCCCAATCGAGGAAGTGCTCGCGTTCCCGGCCGGGTTCACCGAGGCGCAGACGTGCGGGGCGCTCGTCGAGGCTGACCTCGGCGTCGCCCAGTCGCGAGCGGTCGGCGGCTCGTGCGGTCACCTGCATGCGCGGGATGGTACGGCGATCGACCGCCGATCCATGCCGCCGTAGCATCGCGCGCATGAGACCAGGATGGTCGCACGCGCTCCAAGGACGCTTCATCGTCTTCGACGGCCCGGATGGCAGCGGCAAGAGCACGCAGATCCGCCGGTTCGTGCAGGCGGTGCGTGACGACGGCACGACCGTGACCGACGTGCGCGAGCCCGGCGGCACGCCCATCGGCGAGAAGATCCGCGAGATCCTGCTCGATCCGGCCAACGTCGAGATGGACGTGCGCTGCGAGATGCTGCTCTACATGGCCAGCCGCGCGCAGCTGATGGTCGAGCGCATCAAGCCCGCGCTGGCCGCCGGCCACATGGTGCTGAGCGACCGCTTCATCAGCAGCACGCTCGCGTACCAAGGCACTGCCGGCGGCCTCTCACCCGCCGAGATCCTCTCGGTCGGCGACGTGGCGATCGGCGGCCGCTGGCCCGATCTGACCGTGGTCTTCGATGTCGACGAGCGCGTGGCGGCGGGCCGGTTGTCGCCGCTCCTCGACCGCATGGAGCAGAAAGGCGCCGAGTTCCACCGACGCGTCCGTGCGGGCTACCTGCAGCAGGCACGCGAGCGGCCCGATCGCCACCTCGTCGTCGATGCCTCGAAGGATCCCGATGCAGTGTTCGCTCAGGTGATCGCCGGCGTCACGGCGCACTGGCCACGCTGAGCCGCGCGCGCACGATCGAGGCCACGGCCTCGGTGCAGCGCGCCAGGTCGTCGTTGACGACGAAGGCATCGAACGTGGTGCCTGCCTTCGCACGCGCGATCTCGCTGCGACTCTCGGCAAAGCGCCGCTGGATCGCGCCCTCGTCCTCGCGACCCCGCACGCGGAGCCGTCGCAGCAATTCATCCTCGTCCGGCGGCAGGATGAAGATGCCCAGCATGCCGGGCATCGCACGGCGCACGTTCTCGGCGCCTTGCACATCGATATCGAGGATCACCAGGCGACCGTCGTCGAGCTGGCGCTGCACCGCATCACGCGGCGTGCCGTACCAGTCGCGGCCAAAGACCTGCGCATGCTCAAGGAAGCGGTCCTCATCGATCCAGCGCTGGAAGGTCGACCGGTCGATGAAGAAATAGTCGACGCCGTCACGCTCGCCGGGCGACGGTGCTCGGGTCGTGGCGCTCACGCTGAAGGCGGCGTTGAACTCGCGCATGAGGCCATGCACGATCGTGGACTTGCCCACGCCGCTGGGGCCGGCGATCACGAGCAGGAGGCCTGGGTGGGCTGGATCCGGGGACATCGGGACAAATCTACAGATCCGTGACTGGACTGAGGCGCTCAGGGCCTTTGGGACCGGGGGGATTCTCCCATCTGGAGGCACAGCATGGACCAGGTCCTAGAGCGAAAGAGCACCATGCACCGTTTCGTCAGCCTTGCGCAGGCGTATCGCGGCTGGTCCAAGACCCAGACCGCCGAGCGCCTGGGCCGCGAGGTGGCCAAGGTGGTTCCCGAAAGCGGCAACCCCAAGCTCGACCTCGTGGTGGCGATCGCCGATGCGCTCGAGTGGCCCGTGGGCGACGTGGCCGAGACGCTCTGGCGGCCCGGCAGCGGCGCGCGTGCGCCCGGTGCACGCACGCCGTTCCATGAGCTCGATGCCCAGTCGCGCCAGGCGCATCGCGATGGCCGCTACCACGACATGCTCGAGCTGGCCTCGCTCATGCTCGGTGCGGCTGCATCCGGAAACGAGCGTGCGATTGCCTTCAATCGCCAGTGCGGTGCGCACGATGGCTTGGGGCAGTTCATGCGCAGCCTCTCGTCCGTGCAGCAGGGCCTCATGCAGCCTGATGTACTGCCGCGCACACGGCTCATGCTGCGGGTCAACCTGGCCAGCGCGCACTATGCGCTCTGGCACCTCGTCGAAAGCCGCAGCATCGCGCACGAGCTCGTGCATCACTTCACGGAGCATCCGCCCGCGGATCGGTTCGAGCGCGTGGCGCAGGCCTTCGCGTTCCTCGTGCGCGGCCAGAGCGCCCGCCGCTCGATCGAGCGCGATGCCTCGCAGGCCGGCGCCCATGCCGAGAGCGCGCTCGGCGACCTGCGCGCCGCCCACACCGCATACGCATCGCTGGCTCGGGACTTCGATGATGCGAGCTACGCGGCCGTCGCACGGACCTGCCATGGAGCGATCCTCGAGTGCGAGGCATGCTTGGGCCTGCGGGATCCGTCCGATGCCATGGCTGAACTCGAAGCTGGCATCGCCGGGGCGCTTGCGCAGGATCCGGCGCCGCGTGGCGATCTCCTCGAGAGCCACGGCTGGTGGGCGGTCTGCGCCTGCAACGTCGCGGCACGATCGCTCGATGGTCCGGCGCTGCACCGGGCGCTGGCCATCTTCACCAACATGATCAGCGAGATCGCCGAAGCGACCGACAACTGGTCGCTGCGCGAGCGCTGCTTCAGCATCGAGCACGCCGCACACGCCGATGATCCATCGGCCGAGTGGCTGCTCGACCGCAGTGACCTCAAGGTGCTGTGCGGCACCATGAGCCGGTTCCCATCGTTCCGTCCCACGGGTTGGCGCATCCTCGAGCGCGCCCAGGTCCTGGAGGAAGCCTCATGAAGCCAGTTCATATCGTGCTGTGCGGCCTCTTGGCCGTTGCGTTCCCGAGTGCATCGATCGTGCACGTGGCCTCGGCCGGCAACGGCTGGTGGGGCGATCAACGGCGCAAGCTGCCGCCGTGGTGGATCGGTACGGGCCAGACCACGCAGGAGCGCATGTTCTTCGCGATGATGGATGTGCGCTTCGGCATGCAGTGGATGCACACCATGCAGGAAGAGGTCGTCATGCCGATGTGGCGCCAGTGGATGCGCGAGTGGCATCGACGCGAGAAGACGGGCGGCTGAGCGATCGCTTCAGGGCGGCATCGCCTCGACGCACCGCGTGCGCGCAGCACTGGCCGTGGGCCATCGAGCGCGATGGGCGTGCTGTCGACCTACACTCGGCTGATGCACCGCGTGCGCGCATCGATCGTGGTCCCGGCGCTGATGGTGGTCTCGGCCGCGTTCGCCCAGCAGGGCGATCAGCGCGGCGAGCCGCAGCCCCCGCTGCCTGCCGAGTGGCTCGCGGTCGACAGTCCCGCGCTCGCGCCCGAGCAGGCGTTGGCCACCCTGCGCGTGGCCGAGGGTTTCCGGGTCGAGCTCGTTGCCTGCGAGCCGATGGTCGTGGCGCCGGTGGCCATGGCGTTCCATCCCGATGGTTCGCTGTGGGTCGTCCAGATGCCCGGCTACATGAGCGACATCGATGGTTCGCACGAACGCGAACCGAACGGCAGCATCGTTCGGCTGGTGGATCGCGATGGCGATGGCCGCATGGACGAACGCCAGGTCGTGCTGGACTCGCTGGTCCTGCCGCGCTCGATCGCTTTCCACCGTGAAGGCACGCTCGTCATCGAGCCGCCGCACCTCGTGTGGGCGCAGGATCTCGATGGCGATGGCCGCGCCGAGTCGACCACGATCGTGGCGAGCGGCTTCGCGGGCCTCGACAGTCCCGAGCACGCGGGCAATGCACTCACCTGGTGCCACGACGGCTCCTTCGTGCCGAGCCAGCACCATGCTGGGTTCGTCGATCATGGCGCTGGCTTTGCGGCGTTCGCCACACCCGTTGAGGGCCAGTGGGGCCAAGCGATGGATGACTTCGGCCGGTTGCTCGTGACGCCCAACAGTGATCCCCTCTTGATCGATCTCGTGCCGCGCTGGATGGCTGCACGCACGCTCGGAGCAGCGAGCCTTCCCGGCGTGCCGCAGCGCGTGGTCGACGATGCTCGCACGTGGCCCACGCACCTGACACCGGGGATCAATCGTGCCTATCGCTCAGGCATGCTGCAGGATGGGCGGCTCGTGCAGGTGACGGCCGCGTGCGGACCGGTCATCAACCGCGACATCGTGCTCGGCGATTCGATGCGTGGCGATGCCTTCATCTGCGCACCATGCGCCAATGCGGTCAAGCACTATCGGGTCACCGAGCGCGACGACGGTCCCAAGGGTGAGCCGATGCCCGTGGGCGGCGAGTTCCTCTCGAGCACCAGCGAGCGCTTCCGTCCGTGCGATCTCAAGATCGGTCCCGACGGAGCGCTCTACGTTGCCGACATCAGCCGCGGCATCATCCAGCATCGCATCTTCATGACGAGCTTCCTGCGCGCGCAGGTCCAGGCGCGCGGACTGGATCGACCGATCGACCAGGGGCGCATCTGGCGCGTGGTGCCGGCAGACAGGCCCCTGCGCGCGCGTGTGGACCTCACCAGTGCTGACGATGCCACGCTCGTCAGGCACATCGCAGGCCCGAGCGGCCACCTTCGCGATCATGCGTCCCGGCTCGTGGTCGAGCGCGGCAGGGTGTCGACCGTTCCCGCGCTGACGGATCTGGCGTGCGGCGTGGCAGTCGATCCTGCGGTGCGCCACTCGGCGGCCTGCACGCTCATGATGCTTGGTGCCGGCGATGCGGCGCTCCTCGAGGCGCTCTCGTTCGATCGCGATGCACGGCTGCGAGCTGATGCCGCGATCCATGCTGCGGGCATGCTGCACGGCGGGCAGCCTGCGGAGCAGAGCGTGGCCATCCTTGAGCGATTGGCGCAGGATCCCGTGCGCGGCGTGGCGATCGCCGCACTCGCCGCGCTGGGCGAACTGCATGACGATCGCCTCTTCATCGAGGCCGTGGCGCGGCTTGCTTCCACGCGCACGGTGCTGAAGGATGCACCGCGCCGGGCGGCACTGGCCAGCGGGATCAAGGGGCGCTCCATGCTCCTCCTCGAGTGGTCGCTCACGTTTGCCGATGCGCGCGATGCCGGCGTGCGTGCCATGGTGCAGGAGTGCGCAGCACAGGTCCTTGCGCACGGCAACGAGCGCTTGAACGAGGCCCTGCTCGCGCTGGCAGCGCGCGCGGCGTCGACGCAGCCACAGGTCGCATCGTCGATCCTTGATCGCGTGGCATCGTGGACGAAGCCCGGCAGCAAGGACGCGAGGCTCCTGCGCATGCGGGGCCAGCCGGTCGGCTGGGGCGAACTGGTCGCCACCGGACCGCGCGCGGTCCGAGCGGCCGCCGTGCTCGTGGATCCACAGCTGTCGTGGCCGGGTCGCGCGGGCTACGCGCTGCCCAAGATCGAACTCACCGCCGAGGAACGTGGCCGTCTGCTCTTCGGCAATTGCGTGGGGTGCCACCAAGCCAGTGGCAGCGGCATGCCGCCGGTCTATCCACCCTTGCGCAACAGTCCCTATGTGACGGGCGATCCATCACGGCTCGTGCGCATCTTGCTGCATGGGCTCGAAGGCGAGCTCGAGGTCGAGGGCATCACGTATCGCGGGGTCATGCCAGCGGCACCGATCCAGTCCGATGCGGATCTTGCCTTGCTTGCCACATGGCTTCGATCGCAGTGGGGCCATGCGTCATCCCGGATCACCCCGGAGTTCGTGGGCAAGGTGCGCGCAACCGATGCTGCGCGGAACGGCCCGTGGTCCGTGCCCGCGCTCGAAGCGAGCGGGGTGGTGGAGCCGCACGACTGACGGATCTGGCGGCCCGAAACTCGTCGGTGCCGAGCAAGGCCCCGAGATTTCCGGAATAGACTGAACTGCATGACGGCGCATCAGTCCGGCCACCCAGTCATCGACGAGTGCGATCCCATCACGATCGACCTTCTGCGATCGATCGATTCCGTGCAGAAGTTCATCACGATTCAGGCCATGTGGGCTTCGGCCTGCGCATTCGTGCGTGCGGGCATTCGGGCTGAGCATCCAGACTGGCCTGATGATCTGGTCCTGGCTGAGCAAGCCCGTCGGATGGCGTGTCCTTCGCGTGCCGATTGATCGAGAGCACCATGGGCCCGATTGATCTGCTGGAGGTTGTGGGCGGGCACCTTGATCGGCTTGGATGCGCCCGTTTCACCACGGGTTCGATCGCGTCCATGCTCTATGGCGAACCGCGATTCACCAACGATGTCGACATGGTGGTCCGGATCAGCGCGCAACAGGTTTGCGCGATGGCGGACTCGTTCAGCGGCGATGACTGGTACTTCAGCCTGGACGCCGCGACCGATGCCGTGCGCAAGCGGAGCATGTTCAACATCCTTCATGTCCCCTCGGGTCTGAAAGCTGATCTGATCGTGAGTGCAGATGACGCCTTCGACCGTGCTCGCTATCAACGAGTCCGATCGATCGAGATGCCGAGCGGTCGCCTCGAGCCGTTCGCGTCCCCGGAAGATGTCATGCTGAAGAAACTCGTCTTCTTCAAGGAAGGCAAGTCAGGAAAACACCTGCGCGACATCAGGACCATGATCGCCGTACAGCGGCCGGAACGGCTGGACTGGCTTTACCTGGCGGACTGGGCGCGTGAACTGGGCGTCGTGGCTGAACTGGAACTCGTCCGTCCAGCCCCGAAGTGAATCACGACCCTGGGCGCTCAGCCGCCGCGCAGGAGCATCTCGACTTGGCTGCGGAACTCCGGCGGCACATCCATCAGCCCGCCGTTGGTTCCGGCGTTGTTGGGTTCAAGGTGACCTTCCCAAAGCACGGTGCCGTCGAGTTCTTCCACACGCACTTCAGCGGGTCCCTGGTCGCGTCGGTTGATCGAGATGCGGATCGAGCCATCCTCGATCGTCGCTGACGACGATGAGGAGCGTCGTTCTTCGCGCTGGACATCACGCCGCCCATCACGCTTGCGGTCGCGCGCGGCATCGCCCGGCGCTTGCCCAGGCGCATCACCGCGGCGGCCTTGGCCATCCATGGGCGGCATTGGCGGACGCGGTCCATCGCCACGCCATTCCTCGACGTCGATCTCGACCTGGACATCGCGCTCCAGCGCACGCATGAGCCGCTCCATCACGCGGTCCCGCTCGTCCGGCGGCAGGTTGGTCACGGCGTCACGCACGGCTTCCATGAGTCGCGCGCGCGCGGCTGCACCAGCGTCACGCTCGCGCCCCGGCTGCGCCTCGCGCCGCTGCAGGTCACCACGCTGTCGGGCCGGTCGATCTGGAGGCAGCGGCATGCCTTCGACTTCGCGCCATGCCATGCCTTCCTCGCCTTCGGGCCGGCCTTCTTCCTGGGCACGTGCGCGAGCCGGCCGTTCGGCCGGCGGCAGATCATCGTTCATGCGATCAGGTGCACCGCGGCGCGCGGGCACCATGCGCTCACCAAGCGCGACCTCGGCCTGCTTGCGTTCGCCGCGACGCAGCCACGTCAGCTTGACCTTGGCGCCCGGCTGCTCGGACTTCACGAGTCCGTTGAACTGATCGACGTTCATCAGGAACTGGTCGCCGACCATCTCGAGGATGTCGAACCGCTGCAGGCCTGCCTTCTCGGCTGGGCTCTCGGCCTCGACGAACATCACGACGAGTCCTGCACCCTTGCGCAGGGGCAGTTGCATGGCGACGTCGCTGCGCACGGGTTCGACCTGCACGCCAAGCCACGCCTGGCGTTCGGTCATGCGATCGATCGGTGCTTGCACCGGTGCCATGGTTCGTTGCGGCGGCGGCGCTGGCTGGGTGGCACGCGGTTCCTGGGCGGGCGAGCACGAGAACGCGACAACGAGCACGGTGGGAACAACCAGCGCCATGAGAGCCTCCTTGCAACGGACAACCGGGACGGGATCCATCGTCGTGCAAGAGACATCGGTCATTGAGGGTGTCGCGCTGCAGTGTCGGGCGGTGCTTGGGCGCCGGGGAGCGCCTCGTCGCGCGTGCAGCCGCGCGACGCGCTGGTGCATCACTCCGTCATGTCCCAGCCGGCCACGTAGCGGCCCGTTTCGAGCTTCAGGATCTGCCGGACCAAATCATTGGCGAGCGTGCTTGCACCAAAGCGGAACAGATGGGGTGATAACCAATCCTGTCCGAGTGTCTCTCGCACCATGACCAAGTAGTGGATGGCCGACTTGGCGGCCCGGATCCCCCCCGCTGGCTTCATGCCGATGCGGATGCCGGTCGCGCGATGATGATCGCGGATCGCCTCGAGCATGACCAACGTCACCGGCATGGTGGCTGCGGGCTGCACCTTGCCGGTGCTCGTCTTGATGAAGACCTCGCCGTCGGCGAGCGCCGATGCGCCAGGCACGCTTGAAGCGGCCTCCATCGCCACGTCGCTGGCATGTCGGACCTGCTCGAGCGTGCCGAGCTCGCCGGTCTCCAGGATGATCTTGAGGTGCGCCGATCCACAGGCGTGCTTGATCTCGCGGATCTCCTGCGCGACCTCGGCATGGCGGCCTTCGAGCCACGCGCCGCGTGTGATGACCATGTCGATCTCGTCGGCACCGTCGGCGACGGCGCGCG
>CAMDAQ010000033.1 GCA_945888705.1 Singulisphaera sp. GP187 | reverse complement strand
GGCCACGCGCACCACGCTCACGCTCGGCCACGACGTTGCGGAGTTCGATGCGCAAGGCCGCGTGAGCTGGATCGAGCGCGACGGCATCTCCTGCACCGCTCGCGATGGCCACGGCCTCAACGAGCTGGCCCTCTACGAGGATCGGCCGCGTCGCTGGGAAGCGTGGGATACCGACCGTGAGCATGCCGAGAAGCCGATCCCGATCACCGGGCGCCCGACGATCACGCCGATCGTGCGCGGCGGCGTGCCGATGCTGCGCATCGAGCGCGCGCTCGGCCGTGCGAGCCGCATCGTGCAGACCTTCAGCCTGCGCCCCGGCGAGTCGTACCTGCGCATCCATACTCGGCTCGACTGGCGCGAGGAACGCACGGTGCTGCGAGCGCTCTTCCCCACGGCGCTCCGCAGCCGGACGGTGCGCTTCGGCACCCAGTTCGGTTGGATCGACCGCGACGCGCACGACAACACGAGTTGGCAGGCAGCGCAGTTCGAAGTCCCCGGCCACGACTGGATGCTCATCCATGATGGCCAGGACGGCGTGGCGATCCTCGACGATGGCATCTTCGGCAAGAGCGGGAAGCTGGGTTCGATGGGCCTCACGCTCGTCAAGAGCCCGAACTTCCCCGACCCCACGTGCGACCGTGGCGTGCATGAGTTCGAGTACGCGATCCTGCCGGTCGGGCAGGATGCCTCGTCGGTTTCCGTGCAGGCCGAGTGGTTCAACAATCCGCCCATCACGGTGTCGACGGGTCGCGCCGGTGCTGCCGCTGCGGGCATGCACCCGGTCGGGATCCTCGCGTTCGGCGACGGCTTGCTCGAGGTGAGCGCGATGAAGCCCGCGTCCGATGGAAGCGGCGATGTCGTGGTGCGCGTGGTCGATCACTCTGGCGCCCCGCGGCAGGTGCTGGTGTCGCCGTCGATGCCGCATGACGACGTGGTGCGCTGCGACCTCTTCGAGGCACCGATCGCGCGTTCGCGGCTCGCGCCGTGCACGGACCGCGATGGCTGGTGGCTCGGACTGCGCGCCTTCGAGATCGCCTCGCTGCGGATCCGCCGGGCGGGGCGTCGTTAGCATGGCTGCATGACGCTCGCGACCGTCGACTGGCTCATCGTCATCGGATTCGTCGCGGCGCTGGCGCTCTCGGCCTGGAGCATGCGCGAGCATGCGCGCAGCGTCAGCGGGTTCCTGAGCGCGAACCGGCTCGCCGGCCGCTACCTGCTCACTGTCTCGTACAACATGGCGCAGGTCGGCGTGATCACGTTGGTCTGGTACTTCCAGCTCGGGTACGACGTGGGCTTCACGCAGTACTGGTGGGGCTACCTCGAGGGACCGTCGCTGATCCTGCTGGCGATCACTGGCTGGGTCATCTATCGGTTCCGCGAGACGCGCGCGATGACCCTCGCGCAGTTCTTCGAGATGCGCTACTCGAAGCGCTTCCGCGTCTTCAGCGGGGTGGTTGCCTTCGTGAGCGGCATCCTGAACTACGCGATCTTCCCCGGCGTGACGGCGCGGTTCTTCATCGCCATGCTCGGCCTGCCGGCCGAGTTCACGGTCGCCGGCATGGCGATCGAGACCTTCCCGGCGGTGATGGGCGCGCTGCTGGCGTTCGCGGTCTTCATGGTCTTCGCCGGCGGCATGCTGGCGGTGCTCGTCACCGACTTCTTCCAGGGCGTCTTCTGCTTCTGCACCTTCGTCACGGTCTGCTACTGGGTGCTGCTCAAGTTCCCATGGCTCAAGCTCGAGGAGACGATGGCCATGCTGCCGGCGGGCAAGAGCATGGTGAATCCGCTCGGGCTCGAGGACGAGGGCAACTTCAACGTCGTCTACTGGCTCATCAGCGCGTTCACGCTCTTCTATGCGTGCCGCGCGTGGCAGGGGGACCAGGGCTACAACAGCGCCGCGCGCGACGCGCACGAGGCCCGCATGGGCCAGTTGCTCAATGGATGGCGTTACCGCACGCTGATGCTCGTCACCGTGCTCATCCCGCTGGCGGTGCGCGCCTTCCTCACGCACCCGGACTGGGCCGAGGCCGCCGCGCCGCTGCAGGCGCAGATCGCCGCGCAGCCGACCGAGGCGCTGCAAGCCGAGATGCGCGTGCCGCTGGCGCTCGGCGTGATGCTGCCGACGGGGCTGCTCGGCCTGGTGGTCGCGGCGATGCTTGGCGCCGCGATCAGCACCGACAGTGCCTACATGCACTCGTGGGCGAGCATCGCGGTGCAGGACATCGTGCTGCCGTTCCGTCGTACGCCGATGTCGCCGCGCGCGCAGCTGCTGCTGCTCAAGGGCGCGGTGCTTGCGGTCGCCACGTTCGCCTTCGTCTTCAGCTGGCACTGGCAGCCCAAGGAGTACGTGGCGATGTATGGCGCGCTCACCGGGAGCATCTTCGTCGCCGGCGGCGGAACCGTGATCATCGGTGGGCTTTACACCCGTTGGGGCAACGCGATCGGCGCCTGGAGCGCGATGGTCTCGGGCATGGTCGTGTGCTTGGTCGGCGTGGTCGCGCTCAACACGCTCGACGGCACGCTCGAGCGCTGGGCTGCTGGCGAGTCAGGCGTGGTCCTGTCGTGGTGGGCCGCGGTGGCGACGTGGTTGCGCGCGCACTTCACAGGCATGGAGCTGAGCTTCGCCGCGATGATGGTGGCGTGCGCGGCCTATGTGGTCGGCAGCTTGCTCGGTCGCGCCGCGCGGCGCCACTCGCCCGAGGGTTCACTCGCCGCCGATGGATGGTTCGACCTCGATCGCATGCTGCACCGCGGGCGCTGGCGCATCGAGGGCGGGGCAGAGGCCGACGCCGCGCCCGCCACGCTCCTTGAGAAGCTCGGCTTCGACCGGCAGTACAAGGGATGGGACCGGTTCGTCGCGGTACTCACGCTCGCGTGGCCGCTGGCCTTCACGGCGCTCTTCTGCGTGGCGACGCCGTGGCTCCTCTGGCGCAAGGCGCAGGGCGAAGCCGTGAGCGATGCGCAGTGGTCCTGGTACTGGGGCATCTGGAGCTGGTTCATCCTGGCTGCCAGCACGATCGTGATGGTGTGGTTCACCGTCGGCGGCCTGCGCGACTACGCGCGACTGCGGCGCGACCTGCGGACCTATCGGCCCGACGAACGCGACGACGGCCAGGTGCACTGACGAGCCTTGGCCCTTGACCGGTCAGCCGAGGCTCACGTCGCAGCGGGGGGCAGGTCCGGCCGGGCCAATCGCAACCCAAGCAAGTGATGCGGCAGAGTCGTGATGATGTAGAACGCGATGCTCGCGACGGCCAGCGATTCGACATCAAAGCCGCCCAGCCACCAGCAAAGCAAGGCGAGGCACCCCACCGTGGGCACCATCAGCGGAAGGCTCAGTCGATGGATGCGGATGATTCGTGACGTGATCGAGTCGGGCGCCAGGAGGTGCCGCTCGTCGGCGACGATCGACGAAGTGCAGGCGAGCCGTCGCGTGTGACGAAACGCGTGGACGCCAAGGAAGAAGCAGCCCACGGCGCAGAGCGGATCGACCGTGCTGGCCATGGTGGCGACCAGTCCGTGCTCCATGAGGTCGAGCGCCGCGTCGCGACGATGGCCTGTGCGGATGCGGGCGATCGCGCCCATGATGGCCAGCGCTGCTCCGCTGCCGATTCCCCACCATGCCAGGTGCTGGAGCAGGGGGAGGTTCGGCTGCCACGCGGCTTGCCAGGCGATGGGCATCGACGAGGCGATCCGGGCGAAGGGCGCCCAGGCACGCGCGGGATCAGCGGCAAAGACGCAGGACAGCAGGAGGAAGCCACGCGCAAAGACCAGGCCCCATCGAGCCGCCGGTCCGTCATCATCGGCGCCCACCGCAGTTGCGTCGGCCATGCCGAAGTGGAAGACCGTGAGGACGAGGAACAGCAGTGAGGTGATGCCGGGTTGCCATGCCACGAGGGCCATGCTCAACAGCATGAGCACGAGGTAGGAGCCGAAGCCCCAGAGCTTGGCAAGAAACCCGGTCCGCCCCGAGAGTCGTGCGGCGACCGTCCAGTCCGCGGCGCCGTGCGGCATGCCGAAGACGACGAGTGCGATCACGAACGGCCAGGGTGCCAGACGCTCGGTCAGGTCGGGCGCGAGGACACCAACCGTGCACGCGAGCCCGAGCATGGTCCACGGCACGGTGCGGGCGCCGGACCAAGACACGCGCCCCGTCGCCGCCGGCAGGCGATGGCTCCAAGTGGAGCCAACGCTTGACACGACAGTCGACGGGGCGCGGTACAGGAGCATCGATGCAGCGGATCAGGCGTGCTCTTCGAGGCCCTTCACGCCCTGGTAGCAGACCAGGCCGAAGAAGACCTTGTTGATCACGTCAGCCACGTTGTAGCACACCTCACGCCACGATTCGCCGTTGGGTCCGGCCAAGGCCATGAGGAAGCCGATCGGGTAGATCACCCAGCCGATGGTCACGAAGAGGCGCATGGTCTTCAGGCCGCGCTGGATGCTGGCCGGTGCGCTTGCCATCGACTCGGTCACCTTGGTGAAGAGCATGTAGACGATGTAGAGCCACGAGCCGCAGCTGACGACGTACCACGTCCACCACTGCTGGCTGCCGGCGGGGCTTTCTTCTGCGACCCAGGCGGTGACCAGCATGACCAGCGACCAGAACACCAGGCCACGGAAGAGTTCCGAGCCCTTCTTGCCGAGGTTCAGCAGCAGCGGGAATTCCATAACGAGCAGCGGCACGGTGATGAGCCAGTCGATGTAGCGGTAGGCCGTGGGAAACTGCTTGATCGTGGCACCGACGATGCGCTGCCCGTTGTCATCGAACAGGCCTGCAACGCCCTCGAGATAGATGCCCGCCATGCGCCAGTAGTGGAATGCCGCGACGGCGCAGATGATGCCGGCCACCGTCATGGCCGTCTGATACTGGACCTTGACGGTCTTGCGCTGGAGCCAGAAATAGAGCGCTCCGGCGCCCATGGCAACGGTCGAGAGCCAGAAGAGGTACATGGTCACCCCTTCCATGCTCAATCCGGCGTTGAGTGCGCGCATGGTGGTGCTCATGTCTGCAAGAAGTGGTGTCACGAGGGGTCTCCTGGATGCCTGGTTTGTGCCCATTCGGGCTGGAACCGTGGCGGTGCGGGTACGAAATTCACGAAACGTCAGGGGGTGTTCTCCACAATCGCCCAAGGCGGATTCAACCGACCCGGCATTCGGCCAAAGATTGCCCGGTTGGCGGCGGATTCCGTCAAAGATTATAGGACTCCGGGAGGCCGGCCGCACCGACGCGAGCGGTCGTCGAAATCGGCGTTCTGACGCTGCAAACGGCCGCTGAAGCGATCTCGCGCTACGGTGCAAGCCCATGATCCAGTCGATCGCCGGTGCAGGTTGGACGGTTCGTGCCCTTGATCGTGAGCCACGGCCGAGCCAGTTGGACCCGGCGTGCACGAGTGCGCAGACGAAGGCCAGCACCGAGGGGACTGCACCGGACATCCTTGGGCCCGCCGTGCCTGCAGGGCTGATCGGCAAGCGGTTCGCCGCAACCGTCCCCGGCTGCGTGCATGATGCCTTGCTCACGGCCGGTGCGATCGCGGATCCTGACCGCGGCGATGGCGAGGTCGCGCAGGAGTGGGTCGGCCGCACGCCGTGGGGCTGGCACCGCACGGTGGATCTCGAAGCACGCGCACGCGACCACGAGCGCATCGATCTCGTCTTCGAATCGATCGACACCTGCGGTTCGGTCTGGCTGAATGGCCGCTGCCTCGGCCACGTCGAGAACCAGTTCCGGCCATGGCGTTCCGACGTGCGCGGCATCGCGCGCACCCTGGGCAACTCGATCGGCGTGGACCTGGATGGGCCGGTCACGACGGTGCTTGCCCGTGCGCGCGAGCTGGGTGAGCGTCCGGTCAATGGCGATTGGACGCCGTACCCATTCCTGCGCAAGAGCGCCTGCAGCTTCGGCTGGGACTGGGGCCCGAAGCTGCCGTCGTGCGGCCTCGGGCCATGCTGGATCGACGCATGGAGCACGGCACGCATCGATCAGGTTCGACCGCTCGTCACGCACTGCTCGACCGAGCGGGCCACCGTCGAGGTCATGGTGGACCTTGAGTTCGCCCGCGATGGACGCGTGCCCGATGGACTCGAACTCGAGATCGAGCTCTCGCTCGACGATGGGCGTGTGGTGCAGGAGCGCGCACGCGTGCGAGCCGCGTCGCCATCGATCACGATCACCATCGACAGGCCGCCGTTGTGGTGGCCGCGCGGCATGGGCCCTCAGCGACTGCATCAACTCACGGTGCGCTTGCGCCATGGCGTAGGTGTGCTGGGCTCGTGGACGCGGCGGCTCGGCCTGCGCTCGGTCGCGCTCGATACGGCGCCCGATCCTGATGGTTCAGGCTCGCCGTTCACGCTGCGCGTGAATGGGGTGCCGGTCTTCTGTCGTGGCGCCAACTGGATCCCGGTCTCGCCGTTCCCAATGGCAGGGAGCCGCGATCGCGCGCGCACCCTGCTTGAACAGGCGTGCGATGCGAATCTGAACATGCTGCGCGTCTGGGGTGGTGGCCAGTACGAGCCGCAGTGGTGGTACGAAGCCTGCGACGAGCTCGGGCTGATGGTCTGGCAGGACTTCATGTTCGCCTGTGCGACCTATCCCGAGGAGCAGCCCTATGAGGACGCCATCAAGGCCGAGGCTCGGCACCAGGTCGCGCGGCTCAGTGCGCACCCGAGCGTGGTGCTCTGGTGCGGAGGCAACGAAGACATCCTTGCGTGGTTCTCGTGGGGATTCCGCGAGCGGCTCAAGCCGGACCAGACCTGGGGTCGCCGCATCTGGCTCGAGTGGTTGCCTGCGATCTGCGCAGAACTCGACCCGACTCGACCCTACTGGGCCGAGAGTCCGTGGTCGGGATCGCTCGAGGTCCATCCCAACGATCCTGATCGCGGCGATCGCCACACGTGGGATCTCAAGCTCGATGCGTATCGCCAGCAGGTGCCCAGATTCTGCAGCGAGTTCGGCCAGCAGAGCCAGCCGGCCGTCTGCACGTGGCGGGGCGCCGTCGGTGACGAGGCCCTTCAGGTCGGTCACGACTCGATCGCCCGAAGGCAGCGTGCGTGGGGCGGCGATGACGAGCAGTACGGCAAGCTGCTGCCGCAGTGGTTCACGACCACCTCCGATTTCGGTGCATGGGTCTGGCAGGGGCAGCTCCTCCAGGCCCGCGCGATGCGTTGGGCGATCGAGTGGTACCGCGCGAACCGACCGCGTTGCATGGGCGCGCTCTTCTGGCAGTGGAACGATGTGTGGACCGGCCCGAGTTGGAGCGTGATCGACGTCGCAGGCCGACCGAAGCCGGCCTTCCATGCGGTGCGCAGTGCGTGTGCGCCGCGAGCCGTGGCGCTCGTGCCACGAGATGGCGCCACGCAGGTGTTGGCGATGAACGACGCTGCGGAGGCGTGGTTCTCGTCGGTCACCGTGCAGCGGGTCGGCGCGGATGGCCGGGCGATTCGCATGGTGCGCGTTCCCTTCACCGTCGAGGCACGATCGGTGGCGACCATCTGCACGGCCGAGGAGGTCGTGGGTGGCATCAGCGACGCAGCGTGCGAGCTCTTCACGGCGGATTGCGGCGAGGATCGGTCGGTCCATCTGCCGCAGCGCGATGTGCTGATGCGCCTGCCGTTCCAGGAGCCGCTGCGTGCATGCGTGCGGACCGAGTCCGGGGGGCGGCGTGAGACGTGGCGCGTGACGGCCCGAGGCCTGCTCGTCGATGCATGGCTTGAGCCGCTCTGGCCATGGGAGCGCACGCATGGCAACCTTCGCACCTTGCTCGACGGCGAGTCGATGGACGTGACCATCGACTGGACCGAGCCTTGCCCGGAGGTCCCGGTGCGGACCTGGGTCCGATCCGCGAATGAATTCGGCGGTCATCCCATAGAGGCCCGCGCGTTCAGGTCGTGAATGGCCCGTCGGCGGGGACTGGGGGTATCGATGGAATGTCACCGAATTCGGTGCGGTTCTTCCGACTGACCAACCGGCATCCCTGAGGATGTGCGCTTCACGACCGTGGGCGCAGTGCCCGCCGGTCGGGGCGCACCGCGCGCCCGTGGCGTCAATCCAGCAGGGGAAACACATGGTGGCCAGCATCGAATCGATGGCGTTGCACGAGCCTTCGGGCGCGTCGCATGGTGGGTGGGTCGGGGTCGAGCTTGCCGGGCGGGTGCCCGATCCTGCGTGGGTCATGGCGCTCGAGTGGGCCAATCGGCAGCTTGATCCGGTGGCGATCACCAGGCACATGCAGTCCAAGCGGGTCGTTCGCCAGCACGCCATCGATGATCTCGTGGCCGAGGGAGTGCACGGTGACCGCATGGTGTGCACCATCCTGCACGATGCCGAGCGCGCGCCGCTGACCACGAACCTTGCGCAAGTGCTCTCGCTCGGCGTGGATCTAGCGCCGCATGATCCGGCATGCCCGCACGGCCGCATGCGCCGCACGGCCCTCGTGATCGCTGCGCTGGCGTGGCACGACATCTACTTCAGCTCGACCGATCACCTCGATGACGATGCGTTCCATGAGTTGCTCTTCACGGCGGTGCTGCAGGATCCGGTGCGCGACCTGCCCGGCGGGGCGCTCGTGCACGAGTGGGTCGACCTGGCCACGGCGGGGGGCGAGGGACTTCGTGAGCGATGGCTCTCGTGGTACGCCAGCGATGGGGAGCGCACCGATGCTGCCGCCGATGGCGAGCCGGTGCCGCCGCGCCGCCGTCGCGATCCGTCGCGCGATGCAGCGCTGCCGCGGCCGAGCAAGCCATGATGGCGCGCCGATGCAATGGGCCAGTGCGGAAAATCTGAACCTTGGCTTGATTGGCCCCGTCATGGAACCGATGGTGTTGGTGAGGGAGTTGAGGGACTCCGGTCGGCCTCTGCAACGATGTGCCGCAGGACATAAGGTCGATCACGGGAACAGCCGCTTCGAGGGGAAGCGGCTGCTTCCCATTTTGGCACTCTTACACTGCCGCCATGACCAACGGTTCACCCTCCTCGATGACGCCTCGCGCCCATGTGCTGGTCGGCGACCGCTGGCGTGAGTCCGAGTCGACGCGCTCCTTCATGGCCGTCAGCCCGCTGGATGACCAGGTCTTGAGCGAGCTGTTCCCCATCAGCACGGCGAACGAGTTGTCGGCCATGGCTGCAGCCGCGGCCGCGGCACAGCCACGCATGGCGCATCTGGCCTTGCATGAGCCGGCTCGCCTGGGCGCCTTCCTCCGACGGATCGCCGTCGAGCTGCAGGGCGCCAAGCACTCCATCGTGGACATGGCGCATCGCGAAACGGCCCTGCCCGCCGAGCCCCGCCTGGCCAGCGTCGAGTTCGGGCGCACGCTGCTGCAACTGGAGCAGGCTGCCGCGTGCTGCGATGCCGAGCAGCTTGCGATCGATCGTGCCCTCGCAGGCGATGCGGGCTTCGGTGAGCAGGTCAGTTGGCGGCGTCCACGCCGCGACCTGGCCGCAGGCATCGCCTCCATGCTCGAGCCGCTCGATCGGCCGGTGCTCTCGATCGGTCCGAACAATTTCCCGTTGGCCTATCACGGCTGCGTCGGTGGTGACACGGTGGCCGCCTTCGCCAGTGGCCATGCGGTCATGGCCAAGGGGCACCCGCTGCACCCGGGCACGGGCGTGCTGCTGGCGGAGTGCGTGCACCGTGCGGCCCAGGCCACCGGCATGCCATCCGGGTGCTTCCAGTTCTTCGCACATGCCGATCCGGCGGACCTTGCGGTGCTGATCGAGGCGTCGATCGGGGCGGTGGCCTTCACCGGCAGTCGTCGCGCTGGCCTGGCGATCAAGGCAACGTGCGACCGCGTCGGTGTGCCGGCCTTCCTCGAAATGTCGAGCGTGAACCCCGTGTGGCTGCTGGCGACGGACCCTGCGTCGATCGATGCCTGTGCGGATGCCTGGCTGCAGAGCGTGACGCTCGGGGCAGGGCAGTTCTGCACGAAGCCGGGGCTGCTTCTGGTTCACGACCGCGTCGTGCAGGACCGCATCGTGGCGCGACTGGCCCCGCAGTTCGATGCCTTGGACGACGCCACGCTGCTGAGCATCCAAGGTGCTTCCGACTTCCGCAGCAGCATCGAGCGCCTCCGCACGACCGGCGCCACCCTGCACACGGATCCAGCAGTGCGCTCGTCAGGCGGCGCTCGGGTCCGGCCGGCGCTCTGCAGTGCAAGCGCTTCCGCAGCGCTCGCTGCCGGCATGCTCGACGAGGTCTTCGGTCCCTTCGGGCTCGTGCTTGCGCTCGATGGTGCCACACCGGCATCGATCTACGCCGCGATCGGCGGGCAATTGACCAGCGGCCTCTGGTGCGACGCAGGCACCACGCATGACACCGCGGCATCGTGGCTCGCACAGCTTCGGCCTCACTGCGGCAGGCTGCTCCTGAACAAGATGCCCACGGGCGTGACCGTCACCGAATCCATGGTGCATGGCGGGCCGTTCCCTGCGACGGGCACCGCGACGCACACGGCGGTCGGCTTCCCGACGAGCATGCTTCGATTCGCGGCCCGGCGCTGTTACGACGCCGTACTCCCGCAGTTCAGGCCGCCGCTGCTCCGTTGAACGAACGGCGTGCGCATTCAGCCGCGCGCGTCCCACGCCTTGAGCAGTTCCGCCTCGCGCTCGGCGCTGATGCCGGGCGAACGTCCGCCCCACGCGAAGGTCGCTGGTCGCTCGGCCTTGGTGCGCTCGAAGTCCGCGAGGGTGTCGCGGGCGGTCTCTGCGAGCGGTCGGCACGTGAGCCCCGCGCTGAAGGCCTTGGTGCAGTTGGCGCGACCCGATCCGGCGTACTCGGGCATCTGCGGGATCCAGAGCGGCAGTCCCATCCACGGCGCAACGTTCTGCTCGAGCAGCCACTGTTCGTCGCACCACGCGAACTCCACCGGGTCGCTCACGGTCGCCTTGATGCCTGCGAGCATCTCCTCGAAGCTCAGCGGCCCCTCGGGACCGTTGGCGAGGTACGTCCCGGCATGGCCATCCTCCACGAGCTTGAGCATGAACGAGGCAAGGTCACGGACGTCGATGAACTGCACGCGCACGTCGGCGGGCTTCGGTGCACGCGGCGCGAGCACACGTCCGCCGCGCGCGATGCGCACGGGCCAGTAGGAGAACCGCAACGAATCGTCGCCGGGCCCAACGATGAGGCCTGGGCGGACCACGCAGGACCGGTCGCGGTAGGCGAGGTTGGCCTGCTGCTCGCAGAGCGCCTTGAGCGGGCCGTAGGTCTCGCCGGTCACCTGTTCCACGGTCGGATCGGGGATCGTGCCGACGGGCGTCGATTCATCGGGTGCCACCGAGTTGTCGGTGAAGACCGAAATCGTCGACACGAGCTGGTAGAGGTGCGTGACCGGCTCAAGCAGTTCGGCCGATGCCTTCGTGATGCGCGGCACGTACGACGAATTGTCGATGACCGCGTCGAAGCGCGTGCCTTCCTTGCGCATCGATGCCACAAGCGACTCGAGCGACTTCAGTCCGTCGCCCTTGGCCGGGTCGCGATCGCCCTTGAGCTGCACGATGTCCTTGAAGGACTCGCCCGCGAAGCGGGCGGGGTCGGTCTTACCGCGATTGAAGAGCGTGATGGCCCAGCCCTTCGCCATCGCCTGCTCGACGAGGTGCGGGCCCAGGAAGCCGGTGCCACCGAGGATCAGGATGCGCATGGCCGCAGGCTACGCGCCGTCCGGCCAGCAGTGTTGACAATCGTGATGAAAGATCAACCAACTACGGACGGCCTTGCGGCCAGCGCGGCGCGGATCGTGGACAGGGCCGCTTCACGTGCAGGCCCTGCCACCGGCAGGCGTGGACCGCGCACCCGCTCACAGCCCATGCCGACCTCGCCCTGCACCAGTTTGATGAGTTGCACGAACTCCGGCACGGTGTCCATGCGCAGGAGCGGCAGGAACCAGCGGTAGAGCGCTGCTGCCTCGTCCATCCGTCCGGCGCGTGCGAGGTCAAACAGCCGCACGCTCTCGGCTGGCAGTGCATTGACCAGTCCGGCCACCCAACCGACCGCGCCTGCGGTCACGCCCTCGACGAGCATGTCATCGAGCCCGACGAAGCAGGCCACGCGGTCGCTCAGCTCGGCGCGCAGGGCCGTGGTGCGCCGGGCATCGCCGCTCGAGTCCTTCACCGCGTGGAGGTTGGCGTGCCGCTGCGCGAAGCCCGCTACCTGCGGCGCATCGATGTCGACGCCATAGGCGTAGGGATTGTTGTAGAGCATGCAGGGGAGTCGCGTTGCCGAGAACACGGCATCCATGTGGGCCTGCACTTCGGCCCATGGTCCCTTGTGCACATAGGGCGGCAGCACCATCAAGCCGCCGCAGCCGGTCGCAGCGGCATCGCGTGCCAGCGCCACGGCTTCTCGCGTGCTGGCCGAGGCGATCGCAGCGACGACGGGGACCCGAGCACCGACAGCCTGTAGCAGCGTGCGCCAGAGGTCCACGCGCTCCGCGTGTGACAGCGTGCTCCCTTCACCGAGCGATCCGGGTGCGATGATGGCGGTGCACCCAGCATCCACCATCCATCCAGCGTGGCGAGCCAGGAAGGCGTGGTCGATCTCGCCTGATGCGTCAAAGGGCGTGGTGATCGCAGGCATGACGCCGCGCCACGTGGCGGTCTCGAGGTGCATCCGCGCAGGCTCCCGGCCGGTTGCAGGAGGCACGCGTGCTAGAGTCGAAGGCATGGATCGACGAGGCCCCGCTGCGTCCACGACCCTCGAGCGTCGACTCGGGCCGATCCGCGCCGAGTACATGGCCGGGCGCCTCGATCGTGCGCTGGAGCTGGCCGAGTTCGCTGTGCGCACCGATCCGCGCGAGCCTGCGTACCTGAGCATCGCCGCGCGCGTTCTGGGCGCGATGGAGCGCCACGAACGCGCCATCGCGATGGCGGCGCGGGCCCTCGCCATCACCGATCACCCCGAGCCGCGCATGGTCCGCGGCGATGCGCTGCGAGCCCTTGGCCGGACCGATGAAGCACTCGTGGACTTCGAGCGCGCCTTGGCGTTGGCACCGCACTCGCATGAGCTGCTGCTCGCCCTGGTGACCACGCTCGAGGAAGCGGGTCGCATCGAGGAAGCGCGTGGCCGCCTCGGTCCGCTCGCCACCTCGCTCCCGACCGAGACCGCGTCCGATCCCCGGGCTGCCCACGAAGTGGCGAAGCTCGAGATCCACGATGGCCGGTTCGATGCGGCCGTCGCGCGCATCGATGCGGTGCTCCCGGCGGCGGAACCCGGCGCCATCGCCTCGACGATGCTGCTGCACCTTCGTGCGAAGGCGCTCGACCGAGCAGGTCGCTACGACGAGGCGTGGGCCAGTGCCATGCGGAGCCACGCCGACCGTGGGGTCCGGTTCGATCCATCGACCCTTGATGCGGCCGTTACGGCGGCGATCGCGCGGTGGTCGCGCGATGCGCTGCGGGCCGAGCACGGCGAGGGCATCGATGATCCGTTGCCCATCTTCATCGCCGGCATGCCGCGCAGCGGCACGAGCCTGGTGGACCAGGTGATCCATGCGCACCCGGGTGCGGCTGGCGTGGGCGAACTGGAGACGCTGGAGCGGTGGGCTGAGTCGATCGGCGTGCCCGGCCGTCGGCACGAGCCCGGCTCGCGGATGGGTCCGCGCTACCTCGCCGAGTTGCGCCGTCTCGCGCCTGGCGCGTCGCGCGTGGCGAACAAGGCCCTGGGCAACGCAGGCGTACTCGGCCATCTTGCCAGCCTGTTCCCGGCGTCGTCCCTGGTCGAGGTCGTCCGTGATCCGCGCGATGTCGCGGTGTCGTGCGTGTTCGGCACCTTCAACGCGGTGCGATTCCCCTGGACCGCACGCCCTGAATGGGTGGCTGCGGCGTGGCACGCCTCGCACCGCATGATGGAGCACTGGGCCACGGTGATCCCGCAATCTGTCCTTCGCGTGCGCTACGAAGACCTAGTCTCGCGGGGGCAGCCCGAGCTCAAGCGCCTCGTCGCCCATGTCGGCCTGCCGTGGCAGGACGCCGTCGAGTCCTTCCACGCCTCACGGCGCACGGTGCGCACGCTGAGCTACGACCAGGTGAGCAAGCCGCTCTACACGTCATCGGTCGGCCGATGGCAGCACTA
The DNA here is from genome assembly GCA_945888705.1 of Singulisphaera sp. GP187. GTDB lineage: Bacteria > Planctomycetota > Phycisphaerae > Phycisphaerales > SM1A02 > SYIB01. The sequence continues at coordinate 5,280 of CAMDAQ010000033.1, read as the reverse complement.
TGAACGCCATCTCGCCGGCATCGACTGGCCTCAAGCGAGCATCGACGGGTAGTGCGGGTCGTACTGCACGCGGTGGATCAGTTCCTCCATGTGCGACACGCCGTCGATCGCCGCCGGCTCCGTGGCCAGCCCGCGTTCGACGATCAGCCGCGCCACGCGTGCCGCGAGGAACGAACTGGTCTCGACGATGCCCGACATCGGCGGATAGATGAGGCCCACGTCCAGGTCCTGGTCCGTCACGCGTTCCGCGAGCGCCTCGGCAGCGACCAGGAACATCTCATCGGTGACGCGGCGCGCACCGGTGGCGTAGACCGCCAAGCCCACCGCGGGATAGATGTAGACGTTGTTGCCTTGGCCAGGCACGAACAGCCGGCCCTGGTGGTGCAGCGGCAGGAACGGGCTGCCGCTGGCGAAGATGGCACGGCCGTCCGACCACTGGATCGCTTCCTCGGCGGTGCATTCGCTGCGCGAGGTCGGGTTGCTGTACGGAAAGATGACCGGTCGTTGGTTGAGCGAGGCCATCTCGCGGATGACCTCCTCGCTGAAGGCCTTGGCCACCGTGCTCACGCCGATGAGCACGCTCGGCCGCACCGCGCGCACCGCCTCGATCAGCGTGGCTGCGCTGCCGCCTGCGAAGGGGTGCGCGTAGCGCTGCTGGTAGTCGGCCAGACCGGGCGATGCGCTCGTGATCAGGCCCTTCGAGTTCATGAACCAGCAGCGCGCGCGGGCATCGCCTTCCGGCAGGCCTTCCCGCATGAGCTGCATGCAAATGAGGTCGGCGATCCCCACGGCGGCACTGCCGGCGCCGAAGAAGAGGTAGCGATGATCGCGCATCGACGAGCCCATCATGCGCGCGGCCCCGAACAGCCCGGCGACCGCCACCGAGGCGGTGCCCTGGATGTCGTCGTTGAAGCAGCAGACGCGATCGCGGTAGCGCTCGAGCAGTGGGATCGCGGTCTTGTTGGTGAAGTCCTCGAACTGGATGCACGCGCGCGGGAAGACCTCCTGTACGGCTTCGACGAACTCATCGACGAACTCGAAGTACTCGTCGCCCGTTATACGCAGGTGGCGCGCACCGGGATAGAGCGGATCGGCGAGGAACGATTCGTTGTTGGTGCCGACATCGAGCACCACCGGCAGGCACGCCTCGGGTGGCACGCCCGCGCACGCGGTGTAGAGCGCGAGCTTGCCGACCGGGATCCCCATGCCGCAGACGCCCAGGTCGCCCAGGCCAAGGATGCGCTCGCCATCGGTGACGACGATGAACCGCACGTCGCGCTCGGGCCAGTTGCGCAGGATCTCGGCCACGCGGCCCTTGCGGCGCATGCTGATGTACAGGCCCTTCGGCCGGCGCATGATGTGGCCGAAGCGCTGGCAGGCCTCGCCCACGGTGGGCGTGTAGACCAACGGCATGTACGCCGGCAGGTCGCTGCGCAGCAGCGAGTAGAAGAGGTGCTCGTTGCGGTCCTGGAGTTCCGAGAGGTAGATGTACTTCTCGAGCGCCGTTGGCTTTGCATCCAGGTGCGCACGCATGCGCAGGAGCTGCGTGTCGAGCCCTTCCACGCCATCCGGGAGCAGGCCGGTGATGCCGAGTCGTTCGCGCTCGGCCTCGGTGAAGGCCGTGCCCTTGTTGAGTCGCGCGGTGTGCAGGATCCGCCAGGCGTCGGGCGTGGTCATTGGCCGGAGACTGTAGTCCCGACGGCTACGATCCGCCGCCATGCTGCCGTTCACCGATGCACCGCTGCGACTGCGCTGCGTCGACAGCCACACCGAGGGCGAACCCACGCGCACGCTGGTGGATGGCCTGCCTGGCCTTGCGGGGGATCCGCGCGCCGTGCGTGCCGCGCTCGATGGTGCGTGGGCGCCCATCGCGCATGCGCTCATGCGTGAGCCGCGCGGCTACGCGTGGCTCGTCGGCGCGGTGGTGCTGCCGCCAACCGTTCCGGGCGCTTCCTTCGGCGTGGTGTTCTTCAACAACGTCGGCACGCTCGGCATGTGCGGGCATGGCACGATCGGCGTGGTGCGTACGCTGTCGGCGCTGGGTCGCCTTGCTGCGGGCGAGCACGTGATCGAGACGCCGGTGGGGCAGGTCGTTGCGCGACTGCATGCGGACGGTCGTGTGAGCGTGCGCAACGTACCCAGCCGGGTTGCGCAGCGTGGGGTCGCGGTCGAGGTCCCGGGCCAAGGCATCGTGCACGGCGATGTTGCCTGGGGCGGCAATTGGTTCTTCATCTGCCATGACCACGGCATGTCCATCGCCGTCGATCGCGTGCAGGAACTCACGGCCTTCTGCATGCGGGTCCGCGCGGCCTATGACGCGGCGGGGCTTCGTGGCGATGACGGCGCGCCCATCGACCACGTCGAACTCTCGATCGATGTACATCGCACGGGCGCGCCGCTGGCGCCGTCGCGCGGTGCAGCAGGCCAGCAGGTCGGCCCAGGCGCCGATGCGCGGAACTTCGTGCTGTGCCCTGGTGCGGAGTGGGATCGCTCACCCTGCGGCACCGGCACGAGCGCTCGGGTGGCGTGCCTGGCGGCGGAGGGCCGGCTGGCACCGGGCGCCACGTGGGTGCAGGAGTCCGTGCTCGGCACGCGCTTCGAGGCGACCTACGAAATGGTCGGTGCGGACATCGTGCCCACCATCACCGGTTCGGCGTACGTGACCTTCGATGGATGGATGCTGGTCGACCCTGCTGATCCGCTGGCCCGCCTCAGCGAGCGGTGATCGTCAGGGATCGACCTGCACGAGCACCAGCAGTTCGCTCTCGACGTTGCGCTTGCTCACCGGATCGAGCGCCGTGATCACGACCGGGAAGATCGAGAAGCCCGCCGCCTGCGGCGACGCCACGATCGAGAAGGCCACGGTGCGGAGCTTGGCATCGCCCGATTGGCCCACCATCGTGGCAGTGAAGCGCGGATCCCCGCTGCGCACGCCGGTGACCTGCAGCACGCCGAGGTTCTTGATCTCGATGTCGAGCGGGACGACGGCACCGGCCTTCACGCACCCAGCGCTCGCGCGGAACTCGGCGAGGCTCAGGACCGGCTTGATCTGCGTGGTCGCATGGCGGACGCGGAGATCGATCAGCCGCGCATCAGGGTGGTCGGTCTCGATCACGAGGTAGGGAGGCACCTTCGGCAAGCGCGTGAGGTCATAGGCCACGGTGTACTCGGCCCGCGGCGCATCCTTCGCCGGATCGAACGCCTCGACCATGGGAGGCTGGCCCTGCACGGCGCGCACGAGGAACGGCTTGCCGTCGGTCGACTTCAGCTTGACCGTGCCGCGCACGCGCGACGGATCGGTGTCGGCGTCGACGTAGGGCACATCCTTGCCCTGCACGGACGTCGTCGCGCGAACAGGGAAGGCGATCTCGCCGGCCATGCGTAGCTCGACCACCTTGGGCAGTCCCTGGAGCACCACATTCACCATCACCTGCTTCTGCCCGGTCGACGCCGGTGCACGCATGCTGGCCGGGACCTCGAGCGTAGCGCCCGGTGCGATGACCTTGCCGTCGAGGTTGATCGTCGTGGTGCAGGTGCAACTGGGCTTGACGGCCATCACCTTGAGGGGGATGCCGCCGGTGTTGGTGATGCGGAAGGTGTGGTTGATGGTGGAGCGCGGCGTGATGAACCCGAGGTCCACGTTCGCCTGATCGACGGTCACGGCGCCGGCGGCGGGTGGCGTGACCTGCGGCGCGGCAGCGGGTGCCGGAACCCGCGGCGCCGTGGCGGGCGCATCGGTGGCCGTTGCGGTCGTCGGTGCGGGAGCCTGCGCAGCAGCCGCTGGTGGTGCAGCCGTCACAGGTTCCGGCGCGGTCGTTGGCGGTGCAGACGCGGATGCAGCGGTCGGAATCGGCGCTTCGCCGCAGCCGATGCTCGCCAAGGCCACGAGGGCAATCCTCAGGATCAACATGGTCGGGCTAGTGTACGCACCCCATGAAGGCCATCGTCACCACGCGTCGAGGTTCGCCGGTCGCTCCCAATGTGTCTTGCATCATGGATGCGGCGGATCCCATCGTCGGTCCCGGTGAGGCCATCGTGCGCACCGAGGCCAGTGCGCTCAATCACCTCGATCTCTGGGTCGCTCGCGGCTTGCCCGGCGTGGACACCGTCTATCCGTTCACGAGCGGCAGCGATGGATGCGGCATCGTGGAATCCGTTGGTCACGGCGTGGATCCAGCGTGGATCGGCCAGCGCGTCCTGCTCAACGCTGCCGTGGTGCAGCCCCAGCGCAGCGTTCCCGGGTCGTGGCCTGCGGGCGAGGACATCGCCATGATCGGCGAACACACACCAGGCGCGAACGCGGCCCAGTTCACGGCTCCGATCACCAACCTGCTCGAGATCGGCGAGACCGATCCGATCGGCGCCGCGGCGTTTGGGCTCACGCACCTCACGGCCTGGCGCATGCTCGTGACTCGCGCGCGACTGCAGGCTGGCCAAACGGTGCTCGTGCCGGGCATCGGTGGTGGCGTGGCGATGGCGAGCCTGGCGATCGCGCGCCACTTCGGGTGCACCGTCATCGTGACGAGCCGTCATCGTGCCAAACTCGATCGCGCGCTCGAGCTCGGAGCGCATCATGCCATCCTCGATGACGGATCCGATTGGAGCAAGCAGGTGCGTGCGGTCACCGGTCGGCGCGGCGTCGATGTCGTGGCCGAGAGCGTGGGCAAGGCGATCCACATGGCCTGCATCAAGTCGCTCGCCCGCGGCGGCACGCTGGTCACCTGTGGCTGCACCACGGGGCCGGATGCCACCACCGACCTTGCGCGCATCTTCTGGAACCAACTCAGCATCATCGGTTCGACCATGGGCACGATGGAGGAGTTCCGGTCGGTCGTGAGCCTGCTCCGGTCCGGCGCGATCCGTCCGGTCGTGGATCAGGTCTTTGCTCCCAGCCAAGCGCAGGCCGCGTTCGAGCGGCTCGAGGCGGGGGAGCAGTGCGGCAAGCTGGTGATTGACTGGCGGATGGGCTGAGTCCCATCATGACGGCCCAAAGGTTGTGATTATTGGACAAAATGACAGGGGCCGTGGCCCCGTCTGCCGACCGGTCGTGAAATGACCGGAAATCATCGCGACCTCAGGGATTGCGTTGGCAACGAACGATGCTTGATTTCACCATGTAGGGCGATGGCATGGCACACGTGTGCCGATGATCGGGCTGGCCGTGTGGCCAGTCACCCCTTCCTCTTGGATCAGCACCATGCACCCAGGGATCACGAGCCTCACCTCGATCACCGCACTCACCATCGCTGGCGCGCTCGCGCCGTCGGCATTGGCGCAGTG
>CAMDAQ010000032.1 GCA_945888705.1 Singulisphaera sp. GP187 | reverse complement strand
CCGATGAGGCAGCCGATCACGGCCCAGACGCCGTAGCCGAACCGATTCACCGGCTCGAGTGCGCGTGGCAGGCTCGACATGCCGCCCACGACGGCACGGGCGGACAGCAGGGCGATCGCGGGGTAGCAGGGCAGCACGTAGTGGGGCAGCTTGGTCGCCACGAGTTCAAACGCGATCCAAGTCGGCACCAGCCAGCAGAGCAGGAAGAGCTCAGGCTGGCGGCCGCCGCGCGCGGTGAGGCCTGACCAGATCCGTGCAGGCAGCGACTGGGTGCTTCGGGTGCGACGCGCGCGCGACCACGCCCACTGGATCGCCAGGCCCGTGAGCAGCGAGCCCGGAAAGAAGAGCACAGGAAGCAGCACGAGGTGATAGCCGGGCGGAGCCCAGTGGCCTTCCATGCCACTGCCTGCGCGTTCGAACACTTCGCGGCGGATCGCGCCCGCGATCGTGTCGCCGCCGATCTCGCGTGCAGCGAGGATGACCCACGGCACCACGAAGGCAAGCACGATCAGCGCGCCGGTCCACGGCTGCACGCGCACGATCCACGACCACCTGCGCGTGGCTGCTGCCATGCACAGCACCGTCGATCCGAGGACGAATGGCGTGATGGGCCCCTTGAGCAGGATGCCGGCGGCGCAGAGTCCGTAAAGGCCGAGCAGCGTGCACCATGGCGTGGCTGCATCGCGCGTGCGCCAGAGTCTCCAGAGCAGCACCATCATCCACGTGGTGACCGCGACCATGACCTGGTCTGCGCGCGCCTGGTGAGCATCGAACGCCACCAAGGGACAGATGCCGATGAGGATGCCCGCGAGGGTGCCGGTGAGCGCGCCGAACATGCTCCGGCCGAGCCACCACGTGGCGAGCGCCGTGGCGATCGCTGCGATCGCACCCGGAAGCCGGTACATCCAGATCGCTTCGGGACCGCGGTCCACGCCGCCGAGCGCGGCCACGCTCGCGCTCTGCACCCAGTAGATCGCGGGCGGTTTCTGCAGCCGGAGCTGGTCGCCGAAGCGCGGCACGATGTAACCGTGCCAATCAGCCGAATCGAGCATCTGGCGCGTAGCCTGGACGAAACGCGCTTCATCGCGATCGATCGTGGGAAGCGCTGCGATGCCCGGGAGCACGCAGAGTGCCGTCAGCAGCGCCACGAGGAAGGCTTGACCCAACGGTCGTCGCAGAAGCGGGTTCAGGTCAAGCCGCATGGAGCGCGATGCTAGGTGGCCCCGGACGATCTGCCCAGCACCGTAGACTGCGTCGATGCGGCGTGATCACGTCATCGTCATCTCCTTGCTCAGCCTCACGGCAAGCGCGGCGCTTGCTCAGGACACCAACATCATCGAGCGCCCGATCGATCAGCAGGAAGCCGCTGCCATCGGGCGTGGTTCCACCTTCCTGGTCGGTGGCGGGGTGGTCTGGCAGGCGCCGGCGACCTTCACCGGCGGCGGGGACCTGTCGATCCTGCGTGCCTACGGCGCGGTGGATGTCAGCACGCCTGTCGATCGTGGCATGGCCGTCAGCGCGGGCATCGAGTGGGATGGCAACTGGTACGACTTCGGCACCGGCACGCCGCTGGGCAACGCGATCGGAGGTGCCGATCCTTGGGACACGATCGTGAACGCCACGGTGAACCTGGGGACCACGATCCGAGTCGATTCGGACTGGACGGTCCTGCTCCAGGGCTTCGCCAGCACCAACGGCGAAGATGGCGCGGACTTCAGCGACACGATCACCGGTGGTGGCTTCGGTGCGTTCTCCTACCGCATGGGACCGGACTTCAACCTTGGTCTGGGCATCATCGGCAGCTCGCGCATCGAGGATGACCCACTCATCGTGCCCGTGATCCTGATCGACTGGGAACTCGAGCAGGGCATCCGGCTCTCGAACGTGGATGCACCTCAGGCGTTTCCGACGGGACCTGGCATCGAACTCGTGTTCGATGTGAGCAAGGAGTGCCATGTGGCCTTCGGCGGGCGCTGGTCCTACCAGCGATTCCGACTCGATGATGCTGGCCCGGCCGCCCGCAGCGATGGCGTGGGCGAAGACCAGTCGATCCCCTTGTGGGTCCGCAGTGGATGGCGTCGTGGCGCGGCCCGCATGGATGTCGTCTTCGGGTTCAACGCCATGCAGGAGCTGACGATCTCAGACAGCTCGGGCGACCAGCTGGCGGCTGCCGACATGAATCCGGCGATCCTGCTGGGCGCGTTCTTCTCGGTCGACTTCTGATCCGCTTGCGGATCACGGAGCGGGGCGTCAGGCGATCGCCGGTGCCTCCTGCAGCGTCACGCCGCCAGCCGTGCCCAGCGCGTAGGTGAATCCCGGCTGGAGTGCGCCCGCTGCATGCGTTCCATCGCGTGCGAGCACGATCAGCCCCACCTGAACATTGGCCGCCAGCGGGCCAGCTTCGACCAGACGGAGCAGCGCTTCACGGCAGGCCTCGGCCGGGTGTACGCCTGCTCGAAGTCGTTCGACGGCAATGCAGGAGGTGAGCTTGCGCATCACCACTTCGCCCAGTCCGGTGCACACGGCGGCACCCGCCTTCGGATCGACGAAGAGCCCTGCACCCACGAGCGGTGAATCACCGACACGGCCGTGCATCTTCCAGGCGAGTCCACTGGTGGTGCAGCTGGCCGCCATGCGGCCCTTCGCGTCGCGCACGACCATGCCGATCGTGTCGTGGTTCTCCGAGTTGGCGCGCGGGCTGTAACGGCGTTCTCGAAGCCATTCGCGCCAGGCGCGCTCCTGAACCGGATCCAAGGGGCGCGAGCCGGTATGAAGGCCTTCAGTGCGTGCGAAGTCCTCGGCACCGGGCCCGACCAGCAGAGCATGCGGCGTGCGATCCATGACTCGTCGTGCCAGGGCGATCGGATGCGCCACGCCTCGCACGCACGCCACGGCACCCGAGCGACCTGCGTCATCCATGATGGCCGCATCGAGCGTGACGATGCCGTCACGGTCGGGCCATCCCTGCAGGCCGACGGAACGGTCGGGGCAATCCGACTCGACCACCATGACGCCGCGTTCGGCAGCGTCGAGTGCGCTCTGTCCAGCGGCGAGTTCGGCAAGCGCCCGCTCGGTGGCAGGCTTGCCGTGATTCCACGTGGCGAGGACGATGGGTGCATCAGTCATGGGCTTGGCTCCGGAATCGTGGGCGGTGGTCGGTGCGGGTTGCGGGCCGGTGCAGGCGGCCAGGAGCGACGAACCGGCCACGAGCCGCACGGCATCGCGTCGAGTCATCGAACTCGGTGTCCAGGGCCCCATCATCGTGCCGGTCGGTCCAGGCCTTCGGGCGGCATGGCGATCGCATCGGCGATGAACACCATGCGCGTGCGCGGCGCTGTGATGCGGGCGATCTCGTCGGCGCTTGCACCTGCGTCTTCGGCGATGTGCCGCAGCGTTTCGACCGACTGTTCGCGAGCCACGGCTCGCCCGTAGGCACGAGCACGGACGCCCTGTGCATTGCGGGGTACGAAGAACTCGTGGTCGCGGGTCATGACCAGAAGCGGTTCGCCAGCGGTCCTCATCTCGACCCAGCAGCCCATGGTCAGGCAGACCTTCGAAAGTTCGCCCTCGATCACGACCGGCATCGCACCATCCTGGCCCGCTTCGCCGCGCATGACCTGGTCGGGAGTCATGCTGGGCCACGCGCCCATGGCATCGATCGATGCCTGGGGCTGGAGCGAATAGGTGTTCCAGCGCTGGCTGGCCGCTGGCAGCGGCTCATGCAGCGGGGTCCTGTGGATCACGCAGCCCGCCAGGCAGGCAACCACGATCGTGACGATGCCCATGCTTGGGACCCGGGAGAGTTGGCTGGACCGTTCGTGGCTTGGGAGCTGCACCATGGCTCGATCCTATCGGTCCATCGGGGGCCATAAGCAAACTTGTGTCGTTCGCGGCAGGTTGATTGGCGAGCCGCCGGCGTTCGGTCGACGAACCCTGACCATGCGTTCCCTCGGTTCCATGATCTGTTCGGCTGGCTTCGCGATCGGCGTTGCGGCGTGGACCCGCGTGGGGCTCGAGGCATGGCAGCACGCCAACGCGCCTGCCGCGCAGGCTGACCACCGAGCCGTCGTTCGCGTGGCGTCGATGCCGCGGGTCCAGCGGCGTGCCGGTGGCTCTGCAGCGATCCGTGTGGATCGGGCGCGCATCGAGTCGCCGGCTCCTGCCGATGCTTCGTCGTGGACGCCCCCTCGCCACGCTGCTGCGGCCGAGCGATCCTGGATCTGCCCCGATGCCGTGGTCACCTGGCGCGATCCCAATGCGGAGCGCATCCGCTCCTGGCGCGGTGATGTGCGCGATTGCGGTACGCACGGCCCCGAGATCGGCGTCTCGATCGAGATCGATTCTGTGGACGTCGATGAAGCCATCAGCGGCTTCGGGTTCCACCCTGACGAGATCTCGTTCCGCTACCGCACGCAGGAGGAGTACGACCTTGGTGCGCTGCAGCGTGATCGCCTGCTGGATGCGCGCGGTGTTCGCCTGAACGATGAGGTCGTCTCGCCCGACTACCCGTGGATGCTCCGTCGTGGCGTGCCCACGGTGCATGCCATGGCTGACCGACTTGAGGAGGCGGCACGACGGGCGGGGGCCACGAGCATCCGTGGTCGGGCAAGCATCATGGCTGGCTTCGTCCAGGCGCTGGCGTACCGAGAGAATCTCGAAGCCACCGATGATCCCGAGCATGAGCAGATGGGCGTGATGCTGCCGGCTGCGACGCTGTCCCGCGCCAGCGGCGACTGCGACTCGAAGGCCGTCCTCCTGTGCTCGCTGCTCCACTCGACGCAGGTCTGCGACAGCGTGCTGGTGCACACCGAGGATCACACGCTGGTCGGCCTTGGACTGCAACTGCGCACCGGTGACGACAGCGTTCGTGCCTGGCGCCGGGAGTGGGTGCTGCTGGAGACGACCGACCGTTGGCCCGTCGGCCGAGTGGCTCGCCGGCATGTCGGCGAGAACGTGACGGTCGAGGAGCCCTCGTCGCTGGTGCTCAGGACCAAGCGCTGAGCAGCACGCCGAGATCGGCGCCATCCACCGTCCCGCTGCCATCCACGTCGCCCATGCCGCTGCCGCCCCAGTTGCTCAAGAGCATGCCAAGGTCGGCACCATCGATGATGCCGTCGCCATTGAGATCGCCGGGAACAGCCGTCACATCGACGATCCACGCCAGGGCGGCGATGCTTGCAAAGCCAGTGGTCGTGACGCGGTTTACGGACAACAGGTACGAACCCGGTGCGAGATCATCGATCGAAAGATGCTCCACGTTGTCCACGGCGCTCTGGCTGACCACGTTGCCGGAGCCGAAGAGGCCAAGTCCTGCGTCGCCCACGATGGACACGGGCTGGCCGTTCACGATGCGCTGCAACTTGAGGTCGTTGTTCTGGACAATCGGGCTCGAGCCAGTGAACTGGCTCGACGCAGGGTTGCGGTTCCAGGTCAAGGCCACGCGAACGTCCGCGGTGCCGGGAACGTCGATGCGCCAGTGACGTTCGAAGGTGGTCGAGGAGATCACCTCGTACTCCCAAGCGGCCAGCCCGACCGACGGACCCGAGATCGCGGCGCTTGCTGTGGCTTGGCCGATCGCCTCATCGGTCGAGAGGATCCGGTGCGCGCGGTCGATGTTGACTGTTCCGAACCCCACGATGGGATCGATCGGGGTCGTGGCCACGCCGCGGGATGCACCTGATTGCGGGGCACCGTTTGACCACGTTGGGCCATGCGTTGCACCAGCGAGCAGCGAGGCCTTGACGGCCACGCCACTGCGGCGATTCACGTTCAAGCTGTACGGCAGTTCATTGGCAAACTGGTAGAGCAGGGTCGCACAGCCACCGACGACCGGCGTCGAGAAGCTGGTGAACTCGCCGGGTGCAACCAGTTCGGGCTTCTGTCGGCCCGCGCCATCGATGCCCGCAGGCGGCGCGCCGTAGCTGTGGTTGCCGTTGATGAGGCCCACCGAGATCCCGTTGAATCCGCAGCCCATGAGCGCGGGAACGGCACCGCCGGCCCCATTGTTCATGCCCGCGATGACCAGCGTGCCGTCGCGCTGCATCGCGTAGTCCGCGCGACGCAGCACTTCATTGTCGACCGCCGTGCCTGCAGATCCGATCCAGCTGCAGTTGAAGAGGCGCGAACCGTTGGTGGGCGAGAGCGGCAGCGCGGACTGCCCTGCGCCGACGCGCAGATAGCTGGAGATCCAGCCATTGGCATCGAAGCAGTTGATCTGCGTGACACCCTTGGCCACACCAGCCGATCCGTAGAAGTTTCGCCCCACGAAGGTGGCGTGTCCGCTGTTGGTCGAACCACCCGAGAAGAGGTTGAACGATTTGCCGGCGAAGTCGGCCTCGGCGGGGTTCGGGCGGTAGCTCAGCCCTGCGGATTCATTCGCCTCGACCTGCACGATCGGAACGCCCGCGCCGGTCGGCACCGCGGAACCGAGTCGAGCCACCAGTTCCTCGTAGCCAATCTCGTCGGCAAAGGCCGGCGCGGCCATGGTCAGGATGATCGCCAAACTGATGCGCATGGTCCAAGGCTCCTCTGTGCTGATGTGGACGGTCGCGCGAAGTATTGCAACCACCTCGGTCGAGGCAAGATGAAATCGGCCAGCCGCCCGAAATCAGCCTGAGGCGGCGCAAAAACAAAGGCACCGAGCGCCACAGGGACGCTCGGTGCCGAGTTCCGGGAGAGCCCGAGGGCTCCGGAGATGCTGTGCTCAGCGACGACGGCGGCCAGCGAGGCCGGCGAGGCCGACGAGGGCGATCGCGCCCGGGGCGGGAACCGCGTTCACGCCGATGAGCGTGATCGAGCCGGTCCAGGTGCCCGAGGTGCCCGAAGCGCCGTAGCCGTTGCCCAGCCAAATGGTGGCGTCAGCCGAGGTGCCCGAGAACGAGATCGCGTTCACCGACTTGCTGTCGATGACGGTCGTGCCGGGAGCGCTCGAGCCGCCGTTGGCCCAGCTCACGCGCTGCAGCGCGCTGAGGTTCGAGAAGCCGCCAACCTGGAGAAGGCCACCGGTCCCGAGCGGAGCCACGTCGACGTACACCGTGAGGTCGTCGGCGTAGGTGTAGTTGGTCGAGGCATTCAGGGTCGCGTTGACCGAGACGCCGGTGAGGGTGCCCGAGAAGCCGCCGTAGGCAGCGGTCAGGTCGGTGAAGTTGAAACCAGTCCAGGTCTGGTTGGTGAAGGTGACGGTGACGTCGGCCGAAGCAGTTCCGGCGACAGCGGCGGCGAGGCCAGCAACGAGGGCAATCTTCTTCATGGAGGGACTCTCTTAGGAAAAGGGAACTCAGCCGAGTTCGTCGGCGCGACCCTTTTCGAAATCCCTAGCCGTCGAAAGGATGACCCGGCAATCTGCGGAGGCAAGTGTCTCGTGGGTGAATCACGATGATTTTGTGGCGTTGGGCGAACCGGGGGGCGCGGGTGCAGGAAAATATGGCTCCTATAACACCTAGTCGATCGCAACATGCTTCAATTCAAGGATTTGCGTGAGCAATTCAGGGTTCGAAGCCGCCGCCAGCGAGCCGTCAAGATGAGTCTGGGTGCCCTCCAACGATGCCCAGGCGGCGCCGGATGCGGGCAGGATGGCCCCGAAGGGTCCGATATCCCAGGGGTGCATCACGGGCTCGACCGCGGCATCGATGCGCCCCGTGCAGAGCAAGAGCAGCGCTGTGCAGTCGCTCCAACCTCGGAGGGAGCCGCTCGCTTGCCCGAGTCGTGACCACATGCGCATGCGGTCAGCACGACGGAAGTACTCGGTCCCGGTCGTGCAGACGATGGCCTCTTGGAGTGGCCGCGCTGGCGCGACATGACATCGCTGACGTCCTCCAGCTCGTATCCACCAGGCTGCTTCGAGTGAGGACGCTTCGATGCGCTCGTCGAGAGCGGGATAGTCGGCGATGCCGGCGACCACCTGAGGTGCGCCTCCGCGGTGGCGCTGCTCAAGGCCCACCAGGGTTCCCCACAGCGGTAGCCCGCGGATGAAACTGGCAGTGCCGTCGATCGGATCGATGATCCAGCGCCATCCGCTCGAGCCCGCTTCATCCCCATGCTCTTCGCCCAGGATGGCATCCTTAGGATGGCGCATCCGGATCCGGTCTCTCAAGGCTGCTTCGATGGCGCGATCTGCCTGTGTGACCGGTGAGCCGTCAGACTTGGTGTCCACGCGCAGTGGCTGGCCAGCCCAATGAAGACTGGTCTGGCGGAGCTCGTCAAGCCACTGGGCAAGGTGGTCGAATCGAGCCTGCAAACCGTCATCGCGCATGACCGTGCATCGGTGCACGGTGGGGATTGGCATGAATCACGATCGCTGGCAGGCGAGGATGACCGCCGACGCTCTTAGGATCCACGGCATGTCGAGCATGATCGCGCTGCTTGCTGCGCTGTTGGCCCTCATGTCATCGGTGACCGTGCGCGAGTGGCCAGCGTTTGCACCGCGTGTCGAGGCAGCAGCCGCTGCCCAGGCGGGTCGTGGCGTCGTGGTGCATTACTGGCGACCGGATGGTGACTACGCAGGCTGGAACCTCTGGGTCTGGAACGAAGGTGGGCAGGGGCGCAGCGTGCCGTTCGTCACCGACAAGGACGGTGCCGCGGCGCGCTTCGATGCGGATGACGGTGTCGAGCGACTGGGCTTCATCGTTCGCAAGGGCGACTGGGAGCGCAAGGACATTGACCAGGACCGGTTCATCGAGCTCAAGCCGCGCGGGCGGACCGAAGTCTGGCTTGCGGCGGGGCAGGCGGCGATCCATGCTTCCGCGAAGGCGATCGATCGATCAAGTTCCTTCGTCGGGGCGTTCCTCGATACGCGGCAGCAGATCACGCTCGCGATGTCAGGGCCGCTCGACGACAAGGCGCGCAAGGCGATCACCGTGCGCATCGGCGACGGTGCGGCCGTGCCGGTCGGATCCGTGACGGCCGATCGTGGGGGCGATGGTCGACCGACCTTCGCCATCAAGCTGGGCAAGGCGGTGGCGGATGATGCGATTGCCCGGTTGTCCATCCAGGTGGGCGGCGAATGGAGAACCGTCATCGCGCGTGGGATCCTCGATGATGCTGCGTTCACGGCACTCGATGCGGTGCTCGGCCCAACCTGTTCCAGGGACCGCGCGACGGTCACCACCTGGTCGCCAGTTTCGCGACTGGTCGAGCTGGAGCTGTTCGAGAAGGGGATCGATGCTCCCTCTCGGACGCTGCCGCTGGTGGCCGGCACGAAGGGGACGTGGTCGATCGAGGTGCCTGGCGATCTGCACGGCGTGCCGTACCGACTGGCGTTCACGCACTATGGGCGTCGTCGCGCGGCTGCGGACATCCATGCCGTGGCGGCGAGCGCCGACAGTTCGTTCAGCATCCTCGCCGACCTGTCGCGCTTGGAGCCAACTGGCTGGCAGAACGATCGGGGGCCGACGCTCGTGCAGCCTACGGATGAGGTGCTGTACGAACTCCATGTGCGTGACTTCACGGTGGCCGATGCGTCGTGCCCGGCGGATCGTCGCGGCTCGTACCTGGGGCTGGTGCACGAAGGCAGCGTGGCGGGTGCGCCGACGGGACTGGCGCACCTGCTGCGACTGGGGATCACGGCCGTGCACCTGATGCCGATTCACGACTTCACGGCCAAGCCCGATGAGTACAACTGGGGCTACTGGACGGCGCTCTTCAACGTGCCCGAGTCGAATTTCGCCGCGGATCGCCGGGATCCGCTCGCGCCCATCCGTGAGCTGCGCCAAGCCGTGCAGGGGATGCATGCGGGGGGGATCCGTGTGGTGCTCGATGTGGTCTACAACCACACGAGTTCCAGCGGCGAAGCCAGTCCCTTCGATGCGACCGTGCCCGGCTGGTTCTTTCGCACGACCCGCGACGGCTCGCTGACGAACGACGCCGGGTGCGGCAATTCCGTCGCCGATGAGCGCCCCATGGTGCGCAAGTACATCCTCGACTCGCTCTCGCATTGGCTGCGTCAGTACCACGTCGATGGATTCCGCTTCGATCTGTTGGGGACGCACGATCCGGCGACGGTGCGTGCCATCGTCGAACGCGTGCGCTCGATCCGGCCCGATGCCACGCTCTACGGTGAGCCTTGGACCGGCGGCGGCCCGATCCGCTTCGGCAAGGGCGCGCAGAAGGGCACCCGGATGGCCGTCTTCAACGATCACCTGCGCAACGCCCTGCGCGGCGACCTTGATGGAACCAAGACTGGTTTCGCCAACGGCCCCGGCGGAGACCGCGACGCGGTCAAGCGCGGCGTGGCAGGATCGATCGATGACTTCACTGCGTCGCCGGCCGAGAGCGTGAACTACGTCAGTGCACACGACAATCTGTGCCTGGTCGACAAGCTGGCGCTGTCGGCGAAGGGAGCGACCGACGCCGAGCGCGAGTCGATGCTGCGGCTGGCGGCCGGCGCCGTGTTGTTGTCGCAGGGCATTCCGTTTCTGGAAGGCGGCTGTGAGATTGGGCGGACGAAGGGCGGCGATCACAACAGCTACGTGAGCGGCGACCGGGTCAACCGCTTCGACTGGGAACGGGCTGCCCGGTGGCAGGAGACCTCGGACTGGGTCGCTGGCATGATCGCACTGCGCAAGGCACACCCTGCGCTGCGCATGGCCGATGCCGCTGCCGTGCGACGATCGATCCAGTGGTTGGGGGACGAGCCAATCCTGGCATGGACCGTCGATGGTCGTGCGGCAGGTGATCCATCGCGAACGTTGCTCGTGGCGCTCAATGGCGAGCCGACGCAAGCATCGCTGTCGCTGCCATCAGGCCAGTGGAACATTCTCGCCAACGGTGAACGAGCCGGAGCTGTTTCCATCGGGACGGCCGCAGGATCGATCACGGTCGCGCCGTGGTCGCTGGTCGTGCTGTCGCGCTGAAGTCGGCACATGGTGCGCCGGGGCTGAGGGTCGTGCGGCCTCCGCTGCTACAGGTGCAGCAAAGCACAGCGGGTGCCGGCCGGAGCCGACACCCGCTGGAGGGGATCACGATGGAACGCGCTGGATCAGCGGCGGCGACGCGAGACGAGGCCCGCGACCGCGAGCAGCGCCACGGCGCCGGGGGCCGGCACCACATCGCCGCTGATGACGACGTTGTCGATGCGGTTCGAACCAGTCGATGCACCAGCGACCGTTGAACGGAAGCGAACGATGAGGAGGCTCGCGTCCTCAGCGCCGGCGAGTGCCTGGCTGCTGGAGTACAGCGCGTTGTAGGTCGTCGACGACCACGTACCGGGAGCGCCGCCGCCGCCCGACTGCAGGACGGTGTACGCGGCGACGGTCGTCCAGCTGGTACCGCCGTCGACGCTGAAGATCAGTTCGAACGACGCTGGGCCGGTCGAGCTGCGAGCCTGATCCCACGACACGCTGATGTTCGAGTAGTTCGAGGTCGAGACGCGAGCCTCGTAGTAGTCGCCGATCGACCAGTTGTTGCTGCTGAAGGCGTACTGCGAGCCGTTGCCCGCGGGCGAGGTGTAGGTCGCGGCGGCGAGCGTGTGGTAGGAGCTCAGCGAGCTGCCTGAGGTCTGATCACCCTGATCAGCGGCGCCGACCGAGTAGGTGTTGCCGGTCGGCACGTTGCCGGTGCCGGTGGGGAACGCGGTCGTGATCGACCAGCCAGCGATCATGGCGCCGTTGGCGGACGAAACGAGGGCGACAGCGATGGCGCCGGCGGTCAGGGAAGCGAGGGACTTCATTGGGAAAGGCTCCTGGGGGAAAAGGGGTGGTCTGCGCCCTTTGACCTGCCTCCAGTGCCTTTTTCCACGCCTTCCGGAACGACTATAGCCCCAAACGAGGGGGTCTCCAAATGTGGATTCGGTTCATTCCCGGGGAGCTAGGCCCGTTGGTGTGGGGCTTCGTCTGGTTGGCTGGCGCAACCGGATCGCCCCAATGGGGCGTGATGTCTGGCGCTCGGTAGCCTCCGCGGCATGCCTGAGCCAGCTCGAGGCTTCCGAATACTGCTGTGGGCGGCCCTTTTGGCGATGGCGCCGGTGCTATCGGTCCTTGCCGCTGGGCGAGCCAGCACGACGGCGCAACCGCCACCGGGCGCTGATGGCTCCGAGCCTGCGGCAGCGTTGGCCGAACTGCAAGAACGCCGGGTCTGGACCTTTGACGCGGGGTCGGGCATTCAGGTGTGCTTCGACAACCTCTTCAGCGGCGCGCGGCTGAACGGGTGCGAGCAACTTGGCCAGAGGGAGTTCCGACTGCTGGTCGCGCCCGAGCGGGAGCCGATCAACCCGAGCCCGTGGTACGCGCTGCGGATCAGGTCGTCGAAGCCCTGCGAGGTCACGTTGCGGCTTGCGATTGCCACGCCCAAGGCCCGGCCACGCGCCTGGGCGAGCCGAGACGGCCGTCGTTGGGCCATGGCCCCTGACTCGCAGTGGGTCGGTGAGCCGGGTGATCGTGAATGCACGATCAAGGTCTCCATCGTTCCCGATCCGCTCTTCATCGCCAGCAACCACATGATCGGCATCGAGGAGCTCGATGCGTGGTCATCGCGCGTGGCGATGGAGTCCGGCGTTGCGGTCGAGCCGATCGGCCGATCGACCGGTGGCCGTCCGATCCTGGCGTTCACCCTGAATCCGCAGGCGCCGCCGGACCACGTGATCGTGATCGGCCGGCAGCACCCGCCCGAGGTCTCGGGCAGCGTGGGCCTGATGAAGTTCGTTGAGCGCCTGCAGCAGTCCGATGCTGCACTGGCTGACTTCGGTCGCCGCTTCCGCATCACGGTGATCCCGTTGGTGAATCCCGATGGGGTTCATGAAGGGCATTGGCGATGCACGCTCGGCGGTATCGATGCGAACAGGGATTGGCATGAGTTCTCGCAGCCGGAAACCCGCGCCGTGCGCGACAAGGTCCTCGCGATGGCGAAGGAGCCCGGGGCGCGCATCCACCTGTTGCTGGATTTCCATGCCACCGATCGCGATGTGCTCTACACACCGGCGCCCGGCAGTGCGGTCGAGCCGGCGGGGTTCGTGCAGGCCTGGCTCGATGGCGTGCAGTCGCGCTTTCCGCGCGAGAAGCTCGAGTCGACCGCGTCGCACAATCTCGATCAGTGGACGTTCAAGCGATGGGCTGCCGAGACGATCAACGCCCCGGGCATCACGGTGGAGTTCGGCAGCCTGACGCCGCACGAGCGCATTGCGGCGAAGGCACGCGTCTTCGCCGAGGCGATGGCCGAGGTGCTCGCCGCGCAGGTGCCATCGCGCGAAGCACCCAAGCCGCGCGTGCCGGGGCGCGGGGATGTGGTTCGTCCGTGGGAGCCGACACCGGCCAAGCCGCCGGCGGATGAGCGCCAACCTGCTCAGGTGCCGGATCGCGTTCCGGCGACTGTGCCATGACGCGCAGGCGTGCCCTCGCCGCGGTCTGGCTCGCGGGGTTCAGCGCGTGGTGGCTGCTCACACCGCTCGTCGTGCTGGTAGTGGTGGGCACCTCCGAGTGGTTCGACTCAGGCCAGTTCAACGTCACGGTCAAGGACTACACCGGCGCAGTCGTGTTCTCTGAAGGCTTCTACACCAACGAACACCTGATCCTCTTGGCGATTGCCATGTTCGCCGCAACCCTGCAGCTGATGCTGGCTGCGCCGGCGGTGCCGCCGTTTCGGGCGGCACAGGAAGTCAGGTCGATGCGGCAGTCCGTTGTGGCGGCGGCCATCGTGGCGGGTGCCTTGGTCACGTCGATCGGCTTCGCTGCGATCGAGGCGCTGGTGGTGCTCATCAACGGTTCCATCGAAGATCAGGACCTGGTGGTGGTCGCGCTTCTGGCGACGTGGCTGCTCAGCTCGGCAGCATGGTCGACGGTGCTCTGGCGGGCGGGTTCCGAGTCGAATCCCGATGTCGTGAGTCGGCTGGTTCGGGCAGCCTTTCGTGGCAGCGCGCTGCAGGTGGTGCTTGGCCTGCCGCTCTACATCATCGTGCGCCGCAAGGAGAGCTGCTGGTGCAGCCTCGTCACCTTCTGGTCGCTCTGCGTGGGGTTCGCGTCGATGATCCTGCTCTGTGGGCCTGGCGCGGTGCTCCTCTTCACGCGCGGCCACCGGCGCGCGTGGCGACAAGGGGCGTGTGGATCCTGCGGTCATGTGCGCGCCCCCCATGCGGATCGTTGCCCGGAGTGTGGAGTCGCGTACCCGGTGCGGCAGATGATGTAGTCCTAGCATGGTCGGGGAGATGCACCGACGACCCCAAACACACTGGCTTTGCGTTGGCTGCGCATTCGCGCTCGTGCTCTCATCGGCGGTGTCGTGCACATCGGTTCCGACCGCCGGGCACCCCGACGCGTCGGTGCCCCGTGCGCTCACAGGAGAGCCGATCGATCCTCTCGAGGGCGAGCCGGGCACGCTGATCTTGGTCGCCTTCGTGGGGCCCGAGTGTCCGATCGCCAACGCCTGCGCGCCGTACCTCGCTGACGATGCACGCACGGCATCGGGCCTCGGCGTCGAGTGCTTCATCGTCTATCCGTTCCACGACCTTTCCATGACCACGCTGCGTGACCATGCCCGGGACTTCGGGCTGGCCCCGACCTTCGTCGCGGTGTCGGACCCCGATCGGAGCATTGTCAGGGCACTCGGTGCGACTGTCACGCCCGAGGCCATCCTGGTCCGACGCCTCGGACAAGGTCGGGCCGAGATCCTCTATCGCGGGCGCATTAATGACCTGTATACGGCAATCGGTCGGCGGCGCCCCCAGCCGATTCATCACGATCTCCGTGATGCAGTCATCGCCGCTGCAGCGGGGCAGGATGTATCGAAGCCCTGGCCGCCAGCCATTGGGTGCATCATCGAGCAATCGGACTGATCCGCGTTCGTCGGCAACAGGTTTGGTACAACTCCCGCATGTTCATCGAAGCCCTGCTGCTGTCGAGTTCCATGCTCGGTTCGTCGCCCGCACCCGTCCAGGACAACACCCCGTCAGCGGTCCCGGCACAAGCCAGTGCGTGGCCGCAATCAAACACCGTCGGCGACCGGACCTTCACCGTCTATCAGCCGCAGTTCGATGGCTACGACGGACGGATCGCGACGCTCAGCGCAGCGATCACCGTGAAGCAAGGTGACTCGCTCAAGCGCGGCATCATGTGGCTGCGCGGAGAGACGGCCCCAGCCGACATCGCGGGCGAGGTCGAGATCCACGACCTGCACATCACGCGCATGACGATCGACAACAAGGAAGACTGGGCCGCGCGTTCGGCGCTCCAGGGATCGCTGAGCGGCGTTGGCTTCACGATCGACCGCACCACCATGGTGCAGGACCTGAAGCTCGACAACGCGCGCTCGAGTGGTACCCCGGGACTGAAGCATGACGCCCCCGATGTGCACTTCACCGAAGTGCCGACGGTGCTGGTGCCGGTCGACGGTGCGCCGGTGCTCTCGGCGTGCGGAACCTGGAAGAAGGTCGTCAACACGCCCTTTGTGCTGCTGCAATCGCCGGATGGAACGTGGTCCGTGCGCGTGGGCGACACCCAGTGGATGTCGGCCCCGGCCATGACTGGCCAGTACGCAGCGAGCAGTGCGCCGCCGGCCGATGTGATCGCTGCGCTGGGCACGCCCAAGCCGCTCGCCGACGGCAACCCCGTTCAGGCGCCGGATGCCGCATCAGGCATGAAGCCGGTGCTTCCGAGCAAGGTGATCGTGACCACCAAGCCCAGTGCGCTGGTGTCGACCATGGGCAAGCCTGCCCTGAAGCAGGTGGCCGATGGGCTGTCGTCCGTCACCAACGCCAACACGATCGTGCTCAAGACCACGACCCCGGCGGCATGGTGGACGCTGATCTCTGGACGCTGGTTCACGGCGACCGATCTCAAGGGTCCGTGGACCTACAGCGCACCATCGCAACTGCCGGCGTCCTTCCGGTCCTTGCCCAAGACCGGTCGTCTGGCTGCAGCACGCGCCAGCGTGCCCGGCACGGTCGAGGCGTACGAGTCGACCGTCGCTGCGCGCGAGATCCAGACCGTGACGGTGAAGGCCGACACGCCGTGCCAGATGTCGTGGCGTGGCGAGCCAGCCTGGTCGAACGTGGATGGCGTCGATGGCCTGTCGTACGGCACCAACGCCTCGCAGCCCACCTTCAAGCTCGGTGACGCCTTCTGGTGCTGCGCCGATGGCATGTGGTTCAAGGGCCAGTCCGCAAGCGGCTCGTGGGCCATCACCGACTCGGTGCCCAAGCAGATCTACCAGATCCCGCCGTCGAACCCTGACTATTCGGCGACCTACGTCGAGATCTTCGGCAGCACGCATGCAGATGACGGCTCGCTGGCCAGCGTGACCTTCGGATTCACCGCCGGCTACCTGGGTACGTACCTGCATGAGGGCACCACTGTGTTCGGTACGGGCTACTCGTATTCGGCGGCGAACGACGGCGACACGACGTACGACCCGGCGCCTCAGACCTACGGCACGTCGAACCAATACGACCCGCAGAGTGGCAGCTACGCACCGATGGTGCAGGACCCGGGCTATGTGGTCTATCCGCCTGCCGTCTATCCCGATTACCTCGATGACGGCTGGTACGGCTGGGGCTGGTGCCCGGGCTGGTGCTGCGGCTGGGGTTGGGGCTGGGGCAACAGCTGGTGGGGCTCGAACCACTGGAACAACTGGTGGAACAACTGGCACCCGTACTGGAACGACAATCACTGGAACAACTGGCAGAACGACCATCGCCTCTACCAGAACCAGCGCGCGCGTTCAGGTGATGACGCGTGGCGCGGTGCGAACGGATGGCAGCGTGCCGGCGATGCCGCTCGCAGCGAGGATCCGAGCGGTTGGCATCGTGCAGCAGCGGCCACGACGGGCGCGCGTGATGGACTCGGTGCGGAAGACCGCAACACCAACTTCAGCCGCGGCAATCCTTACTCGTGGGGCGGCACCGGCTGGGAGTCCAACTCCACGCGACGTGTGTCGGCGCAGAACGATGCCTCGACTGCGCGCATGAACTCGTACGCTGCCGGCATGCCACGCGGCTACTCGACGGGATTCCACTCGTCGTACCAGCAGAACCGTGGCGAGAGCTACAACCGCGGCGGCGGCGGCTACCACGGTGGTGGTGGCTTCCATGGTGGCGGCGGCCGTCGCTGAGCGGCAATCGCATCGACATGACAAGCGCCGTCGTCCTTGCGGGCGACGGCGCTGTCGTTTGCATCAGAGGTGATCATGCGGCGCGATGCCGCGGGGTTCACGCTCCGCGGGAATCACTCGACCACGACGGTCACGCTGCGCTGGTCGGCGGGAGCCTGGCCCTTCTCCCACGAGCGTGCGAGGGCGAAGTCGAGCGTGATCGCACCGGGCTGCTTGCCGGTGATCTCGAAGATCCAGTGCGCGGGGCCACCGGGCGTGCCGGGCTTGACGGGTTCGACCTTGCCTGCGCCGGTGGCCCAGTCGAAGTCAGCCGTGACGAACGTGGGCTTGGCACCGGCCGTGGCCGAGGTGTTGGCGCCTTCGCGCCAACCGGTGAGACGCCACTCGAAGCCGGTCCCTGATGCGGCCTCAAGTTCAAGTCGAACGTGATAGCCGACCTTGCAGGCGATCGCGGTGTTCTTCTCGAGCTTCACGTCTTCCGTGCCATCACCGGTGACGGCTTCACGGATGCGGCAGATCATGCGGCGCTGAGGAAGGATGGGCTCAGTGCCCTCGATGGTCTTGGGCTGCCTGCCGCCGCAGCCAGCGAAGAGCAGCGAGGTCGATACGGTGGCGAAAAGCAGGACGATGGTGGTGGGGGTACGCATGGGGCGGAAGTGTAAAGGGCCGGATGGATCTGCACCGTCCATGCGGTACCGTGACCCGTTCGCTCGGACCCGGAGCACCACAGGAGCACTCGATCATGGCATCGCCACATTGCTGGACCATCGCGCTGACCGCGGCGCTCGCTCAGGGCGCGATGGCGCAGTGCCCGGGCAACGTCATCGAGATGGCGGATGACGCCGTCAATGGTGCCGACCTGGCGCAGGTTCTTTCGCTCTGGGGATCGTGTGGCGAGTGCGCTGCCGATCTGAATGGTGATGGGCAGGTCAATGGCGCCGACATTGCGATCGTCCTGTCCAACTGGGGACCCTGCCCGGCGGGCCTCGATTCGGTCGAGCCCGGATCGGGCTCGTACCTCGGCGGCACGACGGTGTACCTGTATGGGGAGCGATTCCTGTCGACGACGGCGGTGCGGTTCGGGGGTGTGCCCGCTGCAACCTTTGAGGTCCTGACGTCATCGACGATCCGTGCCATCACGCCGCAGGGCCTCGCGGGGCCAGTTGCCGTGACCGTGACCACCGCTGCGGGTGATGCCGTGCTAAAGGGCGGCTTCACCTTCGAACCCGCGGTGGCGCAGTCGGTTTCGCCCACGACCGTGAGCGTGCTCGGCGGTGCCACGATCACGGTGTTCGGGCAGCACTTGAGCGAAGCCACGGGAATCCGCGTCGGTGGCATCGTGTGCGGTGGGTTCATGAAGGTGTCCGCCAGCGAGTTGCGCGCCGTCGTGCCTGCGGGCAGCCCGTCCACCGTCGCAGTGCAGGTTGACCATCCTGCTGGCGCGCTCGTGCTCGAGGGTGCGTTGACCTACGGCAGTGGCTCGGTCCCCGCATGGGCCACGCTGCTCGAGGCCGAGCCGAGTCCACAGGTGGTCACGTCAGCGGCACTGCGTGATGCGATCCGCGCGACCGGTCTGGCATGGCGCGTGCGCGATGCGGGCACACTGGTCGAGATGGTGCTGGTGCCGCCGGGAACGTTCGTGATGGGCTGCAGCTCGGGCGATGGCAACTGCCAGTCGAACGAGTCGCCGGCGCACCAGGTCACGATCACGTCCCCGTTCTACCTTGCTCGGCGTGAACTGACGCAGGACCAGTGGGTGGCGGTGATGGGCTACAACCCCAGTGACTTCGGCGGCTGGCTCTACCCGGGGTCCGGCAATCGACCGGTCGAGAAGGTGTCGTGGGACATGGCTCAGCAATTCATGTCCGCAACGGGGATGCGCCTGCCCACCGAGGCGGAATGGGAGCTGGCGTGCCGGGCGGGGACGTCCACGCCGACCTACCTCGCGGGCGTGCAGATCGGCCAGCTTGCTTGGATGGGTACCAACAACGGTTCGCCGGGTGCTGCGACGTGGGGAACGAAGCAGGTCGGTCAGCTCCTGCCCAACGCGCTGGGCCTACATGACATGCTCGGCAACGTCTGGGAGTGGTGCCAGGATCGTGGCGGCGCCTACTCGGCCGCATCGCAGACGAATCCCGTGGGTCCCGCGACAGGCGGCACGCGGGTCTTGCGCGGCGGCAACTGGTTCAACATCCAGCCGGTCGTGCGATGCTCGGTGCGTTTCGACACGGTGCCGGGTGATGTCGACATCATCGGCGCAGGGGCGCGTCCGGCACGGACGCCTTGAGTTCGGCCGATCATGTCCGCCCCGGCGATTGGGTTGGCGCTTTCGTCTCATGTTGGTGCGCAGCGTCGACGTTCGACATCGTCCACGATGCTGGCGCATACCATCCGGGGATGGACGCAGAATCACGCATCGTTCGCGAAGTGCTGGACCTGAGGAACGAACTTGCGGTGCAGCGCACGACCCTTCGTCGGCAACAGCTTGCCATGATGGGTCTGGTGGCCTGCCTTGCGGGTTCGGTGCTGTTGGGCGCCGTGCAGTCACCTCCGGCTGCGCCTGCCGGTGCCACACCGCCAGCAACGGTGCCGCTGGTGCCCCAGGACGTCACCTTCGGAGTCGTGACGTGCCGTGAGGTCCGTGTCGTCGATGCATCAGGTCAACCCCGTGTTCGACTTGGCAGCGCGGCGAATGGCACGGTTGGCATTGATTGGCTGGCGTCCGATGGACGCCGCCGGCTGTCGGCCGAGGTCGCTGCCGACGGCTCCCCGAGCGTGGGGCTCAGTGACTCGAAGGGAGCGAGCCGCCTGGTGGCATCCGTCGGTGCCCAGGGTGATGCGTCGATCCAGTGGTTCGACGCGGAGCGTCGCATGCGGATCAACGCCGCATCCCAGGCCAACGGCATGGCTGGGCTCTACTGGTGGGACACCAATGACCGCCAGCGCATGCCTCGGATCACCGCCGAGACCGGGAAGAACGGCAACGTCGTGTTCCCGACGACGACGGGGCGGTGAGGCTGCTCCCGCATCGC
>CAMDAQ010000031.1 GCA_945888705.1 Singulisphaera sp. GP187 | reverse complement strand
TGCGTGAGCACGCTGCGTGGCGCGAGCTGGGCATCGAGCGAGGTCGTGCTGCTGCCGGGCTTGCTTGAGACGTGGGACCGAGGCTTCGACGCCGCAGGCCAGCAGGTCTGGGGCGCCGTCAGGGGGCCGTACCGATTCGTGCGGATGGGAGACGTGAAGTGAATCGTGCCGCGGATGAGGTCGGTTTCTTGATCCCACTCGATCGAGCGAAGATCACACGGCTTTCACCCAACCCCAACGAGGCGCTCACGCAGGTGGGGCACGCTGCGCACCATGCCCCTGCCGACGTGCGCACTTGTCCTTCCGCTCATTGCCTTGAACACGGCCATCCACGCCAGCGTGGTCGATGAGTTCACTGCCGGCGACTTCTCCGACAACCGTTTTCAGCCAACATCGATTGCGCTGTCGCCTGGCCTGACGACGATTCGAGGTCAGTCAGGGCTGTCCCCGGTCCCCGACATCGCCGACCTCGACTACGTCACCATCACCGTGCCGGCGCAGCACCGTCTTGAACGGTTCATGCTCTCGACCGCGTCGGTTGGTGGTGCGTTCTCGTTCGTCGGCATCGAGGCTGGGTCCATCATCTCCATCCCCGCCGACTGGACCAACGTGAACAACCCCCTGCTCGGCTGGACCCACTTCGGGTCGGCGGACGTCGGCATGGATCTCCTCCCGCTCATGGCCACTGCACCCGGATCGATGGGCTTCACGCCACCGCTGTTGGCAGGTGCCTACACGCTCTGGATCATGGAACTCGACACCTCGGAAGCACACCGCTACGAGTTCCAAGCCTGCGTCGAACCGATCTGCATCGGCGATGCAACCGACGATGGCACCGTCGACGGCACGGATCTTGCGGCGGTGCTGGCGCTCTGGGGCACGACCGGCACCACGCCCGCCGATCTTGATGCCAGCGGC
The DNA here is from genome assembly GCA_945888705.1 of Singulisphaera sp. GP187. Taxonomy (GTDB): domain Bacteria; phylum Planctomycetota; class Phycisphaerae; order Phycisphaerales; family SM1A02; genus SYIB01. Next base: position 19,806 of record CAMDAQ010000031.1, on the reverse strand, counting down.
ATCGTGGATGGCGCCGACCTGTCGCTGCTGCTTGGCGCATGGGGGCCGTGCGCCGGGTGATCGCCGGCGCGGCACGCTTCGCGCACGAGATCGTCAGCCCTTCACGGGAGTCAGTCGCGTGACGCGGCCCTGCGGCACCCACTCAGCCACGAGGATGCTGCCGTCAGCGAGCCAGATCGCATCGTGCGGGTGCACGAAGCGGCCGAACTGGAAGCTCTCGGTCGGCTGGCCGCGCAGATTCGTGGGGTGACCGTCGCCGAGCGCGACCACGGGCTTGAAGGACTCGTCGTAGAGGCAGACGACGCTCTCGAGGTCCGGCACCAGCATCAGGTTGCCGCGGAACTTCATGTCGCATGGCATGCGCACGCCATCCGTGTGGATCGCCACGGGCGTGCCATCGAGCGCCAGCACCTGGATGCGGCGATTGCCGCGGTCGGCGACGACGAGCATCGGCTCCTTGCCGCGCGGATCGATGCCCAGGCCGTGCGGGCAGCTCGTCTCGCCCTTGCCCGAGCCGGGCTTGGTGATGATCTTCTTCCACTGGCCGTCGGCGCCGAAGAGATGGATGAAGCCCTTGCCGTAGCCATCGCCCACGAAGAGGTCGCCATCCGGATGGAACGCCACGTTCGTCGGGCACCACTCCTCGGCCGAGCCGTACACGCCGCTCTGCATCGGGCAGGTCGCGGTCCACACCACGGTGCCATCGAGCGCGGTCTTGACCACGCACCGCCGGCGCGTGTCGCAGTGGTACAGGTACTCGCGGTCGCCTTCCTTGCGCAGGTCGAGACCGTGCGCGCCACCGGCGAAGTCCGTGCCCCAGCCGCCGACGGGGCGACCATCGGCCTCGTAGACGCAGACCGCCAGCGCCTTCTCGCTGCCACCACCCACGGTGTGCGCCAGGTAGATGCGGCCAGCCGCGTCCTGCGCCACGCCGTGCGTGTCGCCCCACGCGGTGCCCTTCAGCGGCGAGAGGAACGAGTGATTGACCGAGTAACGCTGCGAGCCCGAGCCGATGGGCGGCGGCAGCGGGTCATCCCCGAGCGCGCGCGGAGCGAGGAACGACGGTGCCGCGACGGAAGCCGCGGTGGCAGCGATGAACGAGCGTCGGTCGATGGTCATGCGCGCAGGCTACCCGCGCGCCGCGCTCACTCGCCGGGAAAATCCCACTGCTCGCCCGGGCGGTAGCCGAGCAGGCCGTAGAGCTCGCTGCGGTGCTGCATGCGCGGCAGCATGGCTTCCATCGAGCCATGCGCCTTGAGGTGGGCGAGCCCATCCTCGACCGCCTTCATCGCCATGCGCATCACGCTCAGCGGATAGATCACGATTGAGTAGCCCATGGCCCCGAACTGCGCCGCGCTGATGTGCGCGGTCTTGCCGAACTCGGTCATGTTGGCGAGCGAGCGCCCGGGCGAGGCCTTGGCGAACTGCGCGAACTCGGCGGCATCGGCGAGCCCCTCGGGGAAGATCACGTCGGCGCCAGCCTCGCGGTAGAGGTTCGCACGTCGGATCGTGCCCTCGATCCCTTCCATGGCACGGGCATCGGTGCGCGCGATGATGACGAAGTCCGCGCTGTGCCGCGCCTTGGCCATGGCCGCGATCTTGTCCGCCATGGCGTGCGGAGGCACGACCTCCTTGCCGTCGAGGTGGCCACATCGCTTGGGGAAGACCTGGTCCTCGACATGGAGCGCCGCGGCGCCGGAGCGCTCGTAGTCGACGACCGTGCGCACCGCGCACTCGACCTCGCCGTAGCCGGTGTCAGCGTCGGCGATCACGGGCAGGCGGCTCGCGTCGGCGATCTCGCGGATCGTGCGGCACATCTCGCTCAGCGTGATCAGGCCGATGTCGGGATAGCCAGCCACGTTGGCCGTGGCACCACCCGAGATGTAGCAGGCATCGAAGCCAGCCTTGCGCACGCTTCGGGCGACGAGTGCGTTGAACGCACCGGGTGCCACCACGGTTCCCTTGGACATGAGTTCACGCAGGCGTGCACCAGAATGCATGGCGTGAGTCTACGACTCGAGACCGGCGTCAGGGCTTCAGCGCCTCAAAGCGAGGCTGCCACTCGCCACGCTCGTCCTGCGTCCAGGTCACGAGCAGTTCGTTCGGGCGAAGCCCCTTGGTGCGCAGGTCCAGGGGTGGCGGGCCGTCGTCCCAATCCGTGGCCTTCTTGGGCTTCTTGCGCTTCTTGGCCTTGCCCTTGCTGGCGGTCCACGCTGCGTCCTTCGTCTGTAGATCGTCGGGGATCGACCAGAGCGTCGGATCGGTGGCCTTGATCCAGCGCTCATCGCTGTGGGTGCGGATGGGCTGTTTGAACTCTTGCTCGACGAGCGCCGCGCGAAGCTCATCGACGCTCGCTGGCATGATCCCCTTGCCGCGCAGGAACTGCACACCGGCAGCCATGAACGATGCGCTCCTGATCGCGCTCGTGAAGCTCGAGGCCCGTAGCCCCTGCACGAATGCCTTCCACTTCGCCTCGAAGGCACCGACCTTGTTCGGATCGGTGCCGAACGCGCGGCCGAAGGCCTGCACGCTCGGTACCCCCGCGTTGAGGTGCTGGAGATAGAGGTTGAAGTTCCGCTGGTACGTGCCGCCGTCGCCGTACTCGAGGAACTGGATCATTGACCACGCCTGGTCGTACTGCAGCCGTGCATCGCCGCCGCGCACGTTGGCGCCCCAAGCCTCGTCCGACATGGTGAGCATCGTCGCCAGCGGCAGGTGACGGCCCTCCTGGATCGCCCTCTGAATCGAGTCGAGCGCCGTCGCGTCGACCTCGCCGATCACGACATCGCCGTCGAGCACCTCGGCCATGCCGAAGAACTCGGCCATGCCCTCGTTCACCCAGATCGGCAGGTCGTTGGCGAAGAACGACCACGCAACCTGATGGAAGCCCTCGTGCTGGATCGTGTGGCGCACCTGCTCCTCGGGCACGTGCTCGGTGAAGAACGCAAGCCCCGCGCCGTTGGGGCTCACGAAGAACATGCCGCCCGAGCCCGTGCCGTCGATGCCGAACCGAGAGCGCAGCGTGTTCAGGTAGTCCTGCTGGCGGGCGAACATGTAGACGGCCAGGACGTCTGCCTGGCGCCGCCGCAGGTGATCGAGGCGGCTCGTGTACTCGCCGTACATCGTGTCCAGCAGCGCCGCGTACCGGGCGGTCACGGTGCGGTCGAGGTCGCTGCGGATCGCGTAGAAGCGGCGCGGGCGGACCGTGCCCTCGGTCCGGTCCCACCACGACGCCTGCGGCACGACCTGCGCGGGCGCTGAGGGATCCGACGCCATGGCCACGCCCGGGAGAACCAGGGTGATGAACGCGACCATGATCAGGAACCAGCTCGCTCGCACGGGCCAAGCGTAATGGGACGCACGGCCGGACCGAGCCCGCCAACCGATATAGTGCTTGCTTCCCCCACGGAACGCCCATGAAGACCCTGCTCACCGCCGCTCTCTCCGCTGCCCTCGCGGCCGCCCTCGCCAGCCCCGTCGTGGCCCAGACCCCGACCGCGCAGGAGATGCGCGAGCGCCTTGAGAAGAGCCTGGTGCTCGGGCCGACCGCCATCGAACAGATGGGCGTGCGCCACCTGTGGCAGCAGCGCCTCACCATGACCGACGGCGCCACCGCCCTGCGCGGCTGGATGCGCGGCGACAGCGCGTTCGTGCTCGACTCGCGCGGCGGCCTGAGCCGGCTCTCGCTGAAGGATGGCGCCGTGATCTGGCGCAGCGAAGTCATCGGACCGCAGGACCGCGTGCTGGGCATCCACCGCGCGCGCCTCGATGGCCGCGACCGCGTCTTCGCCGTCATCGACAGCGAATTCCTGCAGTTCGACGGCACGACCGGCGCGCTCATCAACCGCAAGCCGTCGAAGGAGTACCTGAGTGCCGACTGCGCGGTCGCGTGGCCGTACCTGATCTTCGCGAGCGCCTCGGGCCGGCTCGTCTGGTTCCATGCGCTGCTGGGCGTGAACCATCATCAGGGCCTCGTCAATGGCGCGATCCGCGGCACGCCGCAGGTCATCGGCAACGAGATCGTTGCCGCCGGCACCAGCGGCGAAGTCGCGGGCTTCATCAAGGAAGACGCACGCATGCTGTGGCGCCGCAACATCGGGCCGGTCTTCGGACGGCTGGCCGAGGACAACGCGGGTGTCTATGCAGCAAGCACCGATCAGTCGGTGTACTGCCTCGACCGGCAGAGCGGCACGACGCGGTGGAAGTACTTCACCGAGAGCCCGATCACCGGCGACCTCACCCTCTTCGGCGACTCACTGCTGGTGCAGGTGCCGTCGGAAGGCCTCGTCTGCCTGGCGACCGACTCCAAGGGCAACATGGACGGCGTGCGGCGCTGGGCCGCCGAGGCGCCTGGCACCGTCGCCGGCGCGATCGGTTCGAACGTGGTGGTTGTGGATGGCGCGACGCGCACGGTGCGCCTGCTTGAACTTTCGCGCGGCGGCCTCGTCGCCACCGTGCCCATGGGCGCTGCCAACGACCTCACGATCGGCACGAACGATGACGGCGTCCTGCTCGTCGTCGCGTCCGACGGGCGCGTGCAGCTGCTCGAGCCGCTGGGCGCGAAGCCCAAGCCGTCGGGCCTCAAGATCATTCCGGCATCGAAGCCCTCGGACGAGCCCGCCGAGGCCGGCACCAGTGACGCGGGCAGCGAAGAGCCTGCCGCCGACGATGGCGCCGCCGGCGAACCCTGAACCCAAGGACCACAGACCATGGCCAGCCTCGCTCCCATCGACGCCCCAGTCGTCGACCATGTCCGCGTCACCCGTGCGCTCCTGAGCGTGAGCGACAAGCGGGACCTGGTCCCGTTCGCCAAGGCGCTCGCAGCGCGAGGCGTGGAACTCGTGTCGACGGGCGGCACGGCGGCGGCACTCGTCGCGGCGGGACTCAAGGTCCGCTCGATCGATGACCTGACTGGCTTCCCGGAAATGCTCGATGGCCGTGTGAAGACGCTGCACCCGCGCGTGCACGGCGGGCTGCTCGGCGTGCGCACGAATCCCGCGCATGCGGCGAGCATGACCGAGCACGGCATCGAGCCGATCGATCTCGTCTGCGTGAACCTGTACCCGTTCGAGGCGACGGTGCGGCGGCCGGGCTGCACGGACCGCGAGGCGATCGAGAACATCGACATCGGCGGGCCGAGCATGCTGCGCAGTGCGGCGAAGAATCATGGTTTCGTGGCGGTCGTGACCGATCCATCGCAGTATGACGCCGTGGCCAACGAACTCGCGGCGCACGACGGATGCACCACGCTGAATCTGCGGCGCACGCTGGCCAGCGAGGCGTTTCGCGCGACGGCGTCCTACGACACGGCGATCAGCGCTTGGTTCGGGCGCACGCAGGACACCGACTTCCCGCCGGTCCTCGAGGGCCGCTGGGTCCGCTGCGATGAGCTCCGCTACGGCGAGAACCCCCACCAGCGCGCCGCGGTCTACCGCGATCCCGATCCGCGCGAGGCCAGCGTGGTCGGCGCGCCGCTCCTGCACGGCAAGCCACTCTCGTACAACAACCTGCTCGATGCCGCGGCTGCGCTCGAGTTGGTGCGTGATCTCTACGACATCGATCAGGGAGCGCACGCCTGCGCGGTGATCAAGCACACGAACCCATGTGGGGCCTCGATCGCCGGCTCGGCCCGAGAGGCTTTCGATCGCGCGTACGGGGGCGATCCGCTCGCGGCGTTTGGCGGCATCGTGGCGTTCAGCCGGCGCGTCGATGCCGCGGCGGCCACGCTCATGGCCGATGGCGAGCGCTTCCTCGAGGTCGTCGTTGCCGAGGGCTTCGACGACGAGGCCGTGCGGATCCTCGGCGAGCGCTGGAAGAACGTGCGCTTGCTGCCGGTGGGTGCGACTCGGCACGCGATCGCCGGCGCGATGGCGCTGCGCAGCGTGCCCGGCGGTCTGCTTGTGCAGGAGCGAGATGCGAAGCCGATTGATCCAGCCGCCTTCACGCATGCTGCCGGCCCCGCTCCCGACGCGGCGATGCTTGCGGGCGCGGGGTTCGCGTTCACGGTGGCCAAGCACCTCAAGTCAAATGCGGTCTGCATCACCGATGGCACGACGCTGCTCGGTGCGGGCGCAGGCCAGATGGACCGCGTCGCCAGCTGTCGGCTCGCCGTCGAGAAGGCAGCGGCTCGCTTGGCCTCGGCGCGATTGCCCATTGCGGCGAGCGACGCGTTTTTCCCCTTTGCTGATGGCCCCACGCTCTTGGCCGACGCCGGCGTGCGCTGCATCGTGCACCCCGGCGGCAGCAAGCGTGATCAGGACACGCTGGACCTATGCGCCGCGCGAGGGATCACGTGCTTGCTGACGGGTGATCGGCACTTCCGGCACTGACTGCGTCCGGCGTCCTAGCGCCGGAGAAGCTGCGTCCGGCGGCCCGGCGCCGGAGAGGCTCAGTCCGGCGTCCCAGCGCCGGAGAGGCTGCGTCCGGCCGGCCGCCGCGCGGCTACACTTTCACCCCATGTCCGACGCGCCCACCGTGCCGAACCACCCGACGCTGCCGCTGCTGAAGAAGGCGTTCCCGAACGTCAGCTTCCTCGTGGCGAACTACCGCGACCAGGTGACTGTGGTGGTGCCGAAGGAGCATTTGCATGCCGTGGCACGCTTCCTGCGCGATGACCCTGCCTGCGCGTACTGCTTCCTCAGCGATGTCGTCGGCGTGGACTACCTGAACTATCCGGCGCCGCAGCCGGGCCGCTTCGCGGTCGTGTACCTGTTGGCGTCGTATGCGCACGACCTGCGGATCCGCCTGAAGGTCTACGTCGAGCCGACGCTGCCGACCGAAGGCATCGAGGTCGACCCCGGGCTGATGGTGTCGAGCGTGGTGGACCTGTGGCCCGGCGCCGAGTGGCCCGAGCGCGAGGTCTACGACATGTTCGGCATCCGCTTCGAGGGCCACCCTGACCTTCGACGCATCCTGCTCTGGAAGGACTTCCCCGCCCACCCGCTGCGCAAGGACTACCCGCTGCGTGGCCGCGGCGAGCGCGAGTACTACCAGACGATCACGCGCCAGAGCACCTGAGCGATCGCTGCGTGCCGTGACCCCGCGCCGCGATCTTGGCGGCGTCGAATGATCGTTCCATCCTAGGATTCCAAGCGTCACGGCGATGCCGTGCACGCGTTGGAGCAGGCGCTTGGAGACGATCGACCACCAGGAACTGAAGTGGCTCGCGTGCGAATGGCTCATCCGCCAGGGCGCGCGCGTGGTCGCCACCGAAGTCAGCGCGCCGATCCCGCGCTGGCGCGTCGATGTCGCCGGCTGGCTCGAAGGGCGCGACCATCGCTTCCATCGCCCCGAGCTCGATGCGCCGCTCTTCGATGGCACCGCTGCGGCGCACGAACCCATCATGACCATCGCGGTCGAGTGCAAGCAGTCGCGCGCGGACTTCTTCCGCGATACGGGCAAGGTCGATGAGTTGCTCGCCGAACGCGAGCGGCTCGAGCGGCGCTGTCGTGACCTCGAGGAAACCCGCATCAAGGTCTACGAGCCGCACCTGCGTCGATCAGGCTCGTCGCTCTTCGATGGCCTCGATGAGTGGGACTTCGCCGCCAGCCGCATCACCGCCTATCGCACGGCGCTCGCTGACCTCCGCCGCACGGAGGAAGCGCTCTACGGCGAGACCAAATTCGGCTTGCTGCCCCGCTACCGGCTCGCCGACCGCTGCGTGCTGTTCTGCCCGCGCGGCATGGTGCGTCCATGGGAAGTGCCGACAGGCTGGGGGCTGATCGAATGCGGCCGGCGTGAACTTCGTGCCGGCGCGGCTCGCCTGCCGCGTGATGTGCCGCTGCCCCTGCGCGCGGTGCGCGGTGCGCCGCACTTGGGGGCGTCGGCGGCCCATCGCGATCGTTGGTTGCGGAACATTGCGGTCGCGGCCACACGGTCATGGATGGCCCGCGACCTGCCGGCGCCGCCTCGGGACCACAACGATGATCCTTCGCCGGAAGTCGAGTGCCCCGCCGAATGATCGTCACCTGCGATTACAGTGCACACAGGCCCCGGTAGCTCAGTTGGATAGAGCAGCGGCCTTCTAAGCCGCAGGTCGACGGTTCGAGTCCGTCCCGGGGTGTTCGATTGTTGCGCCGAATTTGCTGCGGTTTTCGCGGCGGTCCATTCCGTGTGTCGTAGGGTGCCGTGGTCGGTGGGCATCGGGCCCGCCATCGCCACGATTCGGGGAACCTGTCATGCACTCATCCACTCGCGCAGCCGCTGGCTGCCTGCTGTCGCTCGTTCCAACCTCATCCATCGCGCTCGCCACCGAGGGCTCCACGCCCTGCCCCCCACTCATGGAACGGCCGTGCGATGGCAGCGCCGGCGGTGCGGGCGGCTCCGTCGGTGAGGGCACGCTGTGTTCATGTGGAACCGGTCAGTGGATCAGGACCGAGCCCAGAGCTCGTCTTGAGCCGCCTCAACCCACCGCCGAAGACCGCAACATCCACGAGTCGCTCGTGTCGTGGAACTCGTCCCTCCGCGCGACGGCGCAACCCGACATGGCCATGGCCAGCGTCAATGTCCGGGGGCGCAGCCACTTCTGGGCCGCGGGCAGCTTCTCGCGGTCCAGCTCGGCGAACTACGTCTCGTCGCGGCGCGAACTCTGGTCGGGCGGCTTCCCGGCCTGCCCCAGGCTGCTGGGCCTTGCGGCAACGGGTGGCGCCACGCTGCACATCAGCGCGAGCACGGCAGCACGTCGGGGCTGCTCGGCGTTCGCCAGCTCGGCGACCGCGGGCATGTGCAGTTCGCTCGGCGCGGCGAGTGCGTCGATCGATGGCCTCACGATCGCCGGTTCGGTTGGCTTCAACGAATCCACTGAAGAATTCGAGATCGCCGGCAACTTCGGTCCTCTGGTCGAAATCGCCACCGAATCCCTTGATGGCAGCTTGAGTCTCAGCTCGAGCTGGTCAACCGAGGGCCAAGGTTCGCACAGCGGCTCTGCTTCGGTCGCCGTCCGACCCGACCGCCAGTATTGCGCGTTCACCAATCGGCCCTATGTCGCCTGGGCAACGGGGCTGGCCGTCGCGGGCGGAGCTGGCAGCGTCGATCAGAACGGCTCGGCGAGCTGGTCGAGCATGGCGCTCGTCAATCTCTCGGTGCAATGACATGGCACACCTCCTTCCAGTGCTGTGCCTGGCGGCGCTCGGGGGCGATCCGCACCCATCGGCCGTCGCCGCCGAGCGCCTGCGCGACATGCTCCAGCGCGCTCACGACGAGCGCGATGGCTCGCGGCTGATCGCCCGCAAACTGTCCGTCGAAGCGGCACTGCTTCCGGCCTTCATCGTCCAGGATCTGGCGCACGGATGCGCCAGCCGGGACTTGGCCCGTTCGCTCGCCTACACCTACGGCGGGTCAGTTGCGCCGCAGCTCGCAACCGTCGCCCGGTCACCCGGTGCGTTCTGGCCTGGGGCGCCCGTCGAACACGGGTGGACCTGCCCGGCGGGCATGGCCTGGCGTGTGCGCGCCACCACCGAGCGTTTGGTGTGCGCCGGCCCAGAGCCCGCCGTCGCGATCGAGTGGATCATCGAGAGCGATGGCACGTCGACCTCGGCCATCGCCCAGCGTTTCGAGCCGGCGCTCATGCCGGCGGAGCTTGATTTCCCGCTGGTCCCATGGGGACTTTCGCTGTACTGGGACCGCGAGCGCGGCCACGCCCTCGACCACTCCGGCCAGTCGCACACCGAGCCGTGGCTCGCCGCGCCACCGATCCTCGCCAATCCCGATGACATGTTCGACACGTTCGATGCGATACGCGTGCAGCAATGGCTGGCGCGCTGGCCATCGCGTGCCTCGCCCGGGTCCTTGGGCCGTGGGCCATTCCCAGGCATCGGCGACCTCGCGCAAGCGCGGGGTCCACAGACGATCGATCTCAATCATGGTCCGATGCGCTGGCACGATGCGAATGCCTACACGCTCCTGCATCATGGATCGTTGCAGGACCGGGCCGAGCCGTTCCGCCCCGTTCGGCTGATCCCGACCATGCAGGGATTGCGAGCCATCATCGAGTGGCGTTCAAGGCCGACTGACCACGTTGACACGATGGCGTCGGTCGACGCCGATGCTCCATTGCCTCGGCCATCCCGTATGCCGCACCGCATCCGGATCGTGGGCGATGGCCAGGATCAGGCTGTCATCACGTTCGGTCGCTTTGAGCTCGTGCGACGCGGGTCAGCGATCGATCACATCGCGCACGAACCCCCATGGCTGGCGTTGCGCGAGGCCATCGATGCACGCGATGCCGTCACGGTCACGGCACTCGTGCTGCGCGCGCAGGATGGTCTGGGCACCGTGCAGGCGCGTGCGCGCATGGGCATCGAACTGGCGATCCAGGCGCTCGATGCCGCCGTGGAGGCAGGATGGACGAACGAGCTGCTTCGCCCGATGGCGCCCGAACTCATCGATCGCTGCCTGAGCCGACTCCTGCCTGCCGAACTCACGCAGCTCACGCTCGATGCCACGCTGGCCAGTCGCGGGACACTTGCCGTGCTGGCCGCCACACGGTTGTCGCAGCATGCACAGGCCAGCGCCGACGAGCGTACGTGGGCCACCATGGCGCTGCCTTCGCTCTGGGCGTGGTTGCATGAACCTCCCGACGATGACTCGCCCATGGGTGCGCGCAGGCTCTCCTGCGACCGGGCACTTCGCCCCCTCCTCTTGGGCGAGCAGCACGCGCTTGCACAGCACGACGGAGGTGCCCCATGATGCGTCAAGCAGATCGACCATGCGGGCCGTCGCCATCGTCGAGCCAGCGCCACCCAGCGGATCGCGCGGGGAATCACCGCGCGCGGTCTCGCGTGCTTCGCCGGGCACGGCTGGCATGGCTCGCTGCGATGAGCCTTGCGCTGATCGCTGCAACCCGCGTACCCCCTTCACCCGGTGCGCTCGATCCAGCAGCATCGTGGCGAGCGCTGCTCGCGGCCGCCGGCTGCCCACCAGCCGTGGCGCACGAGCTGTCGGTCCGTATCGAGCGCCTCGAAGGCGGGCCGCCCGCGACCGATCCAGAAGGTGCCCTCTCCGCAGCGCAGCGTGCCGAGCAGATCACGCACCTTGCGGTCGGTCGCCACGGGCTCCAACTCACGACCACCCAGTTCGACGCCGCCCTGAGCGCGCTCTTCGGTCGTCAGGGTGCGTCACATGAGCAAGGCGGGGATCGCGGCGATCCATCCACCAACGCCGGCCGAGCGCCCCCACATCAGGCGGCGGGGGACCCCACCGAGCCGTTCACGACCCGTCATGCGGTCGAGCTGCTGCGCGAGTGGCTTCCTACTCCTGCCCAACGTTGACCCGCAGGTTGGGCCGCGCCGATGCGAGCGTCGCCGCACCAGCCGGGGTGACCTGGCTGTTCCACGCGTACACGCGCTCCAGCGCCGTGGCCTGCTTCAGGGCGGCGAGTCCCGCATCGGTCACCTTCGTGCTGTGCACGTTGAGCACCTTCAGGCGCGGCATGGCCGCCACGCAGGCGAGCGCTGCATCCCCCACGCCGGTTGAGTCCAGTCGCAGGGATTCCAGCCCGTCGAAGCCCTTCAATCCGGCCACGCCGGCATCGGTGACCTGCGATCGAGCAAGGTTCAGGTTGACGATCGCCTGTGCTGCCGGCTGCAGCATCGCCAGATCCGCATCGGTGAAGGGCGGCGTCGCCAGGCTCGCGTTGATGTCCAGCCGCGGGTCATCCTGCGCCAAGGGCTGCGCGATCACGCCGCGGGCCCGCAGTGCCTGCGCCACCTCGGCAGCGCGGCGCGAGAGGTCCGCATCAAGCGATGGAGCCGCGCCCTTCACGGCACCAGGTGCCGCAGCCACGCCGGCAGCCACGGCCTCCATCACGCCGCCTTCCTTGATCCACGTCCTGATCAGGTCGCGCTCAGCGTCAGTCAGCCGCTCGCCCTCAGGCGGCATCGAGTCCGGGTCGCTGGCCGGCAGCATGATGCGCTGCACGATCAGGCTGGCATCGGGTTCACCCGCCTTCACGGCCACGCCATCATCGTCGGCTTTCGTCATCGATGCCGCCGAGTCCATCGCCAGGCCACCCTTGCGCTTGCCGTTGCCATGGCACTCGAAGCATCGCGATTCGAAGATCGGCAGCACCTGCGTCTGGAAGTCCACGGTGCCCGCCTTCACAGCGCGCACCACGACCGCTGCGCTCGCGGACGTCGAACCATCGCTCTCGATCGCCACCTCCGATCGCGCCGCGTCAGCGCCGCCATCCGAGCCATCCATGCCCAAGGCGGCGAAGAGCGCCTTCTCCACGTAGCCCTCTCCGTGCACCAGTTCGCCGCCGAAGTGGCCAGCAAGCCCAATGCCGAGCGCGCTGGCCATCGTGAGGACACGCGCGGGAGCCAGCCGCGCCTCGGTCGAAGCCGGCGGCTCGTCGCGGCGGCGGGTCTTCCATGCGGCCGCCAGAAGCACGGCGGCCATGGCCGTTCCGAGCCAACTGTGCAGGCTCAGCGTGCTCGACGCGTCCTGGCCTTCCTGCCAGGCATTGATCCAGCCGGTCGCCACGGCACCGACCGCCGAGAGCGCCGCCAGCAGCATGGCCACGCTGGTGAACTCCGACACGCCGCGCTCGCGCCGCGCCCAGCGCCATGCCTCGACAGCGGCGGCCGCAAGCACCAGCCCGATGGGGAAGTGCACGAGCAGCGGGTGCATGCGCCCCACCAGGCGGAACCAGGGATCGAGGCTTGATTGCTCCGGGAGCTCGCCCCCTGCCGCAACGACCAGTCCAAGACTCATCACGACGAAGAGGGCTCCGTGGTGCACCATGCACGGACTCTACACAGTCGACTCCCTCGAGACCAGAAGGCCATGAGGCGCGAGACGGTCGCGTCAACCGCTCGGGAGCGACGCCGCCTCCTTGCGTGCACGTCGGCGGCCATCGGCCCGCGCCGTTCCCATCCCGCTCACGTCGGCCGCGACCTGTCGCGCGCCACCTCATCGACCCGTTCACGTCGGTGGCGGCGGCTCTCGGCCAGCCACGCCGCCCCGGCGCACCGCCTCCGCACCGAATCGTGCTGCGATGCGATCCGTGGCTGCATCGAGTGCGCGCTGTCGCTCCTGCTCGAGGTCCGGGAACAGCCCGTCCTCATCGCTCCGCCGCTCCAGGTTGGCGCACTGCACGCCGACCAGTCGCACGGGCTTGAACCCCGTCGCCGCCCAGGTTCGCAGCAGGTGGCGTGCGACCTCCCACAGGGTGTCCGTTCGGTCCGTGGAGGCATCGAGCGAGTGCGACCGCGTGAGCGTGGTGAAGTCTCCCAACCGGATCTTCAGCGTGACCGTGCTGGCGCGCACACCGTGGCGGCGCAGCCTGCGCGCCGTGTCCTCGACCAACGGGAGCAACCGATGTGCCACCTCGATCTCGCTCGACAGATCGCTGTCGAAGGTCTCCTCGTGACCGATCGAGCGCGCCTCGCGACCGGGTTCGACCGCACGCGCATCGATCCCACGCGCAAGGGCCCACCAGTGCGCGCCGGCCTCGCCGAGCCGCCGTCTGGCTTCGGCTGCATCGATGGCCTGCAGGTCGGCAAACGTCCTGATCCCGGCAGCATGAACCCGGGGCACCGTGCGGGGCCCCACGCCCCACATCCGCTCGATCGGCAGCGGCGCGAGCACCTCGATCGTGCGTTCGGGATCGATGACGGTCAAGCCGTCGGGCTTCTCAAGGTCGCTGGCGATCTTCGCCACGAACTTCGACGCCGCCACGCCGACGCTGACCGTCAGCCCAAGTTCCGACCGCGTCCACGCGCGAACGAGCTCCGCCATCCGTGCACCGCTGCCGTGCAGGCGCTGCGATCCCGTGGCATCGACGAAGGCCTCGTCCACCGACAGCGGTTCGACCTCGGGGCCGATGCGACCGAGGATCGCCATGAAGGCGGCGCTGATCTCGCGGTATCGCGCACCGCGCGGCGGCGCCACGATCGCGCTCGGGCAGAGCCGGAGCGCCTGGGCCATCGGCATTGCACTGCGACAGCCGTGGCGCCTGGCTTCGTAACTGGCGGCGGCCACCACCGACCGCGGCCCACGACCACCCACGAGCACCGGACGGCCGCGCCACTCGGGATGATCGAGTTGCTCGACGCTGGCGAAGAACGCATCGAGGTCGGCGTGCAGGATCACGCGCGGCCACGCCGCATCGCTGCCGCGGCCAGCCGTCGACGCGTCATCGCCGATCGGCGTCATGGCTCACTCGACCGGCGGGTAGCACAGCGCACCCCAGTCATCCGCGTAACCATGCTCCATCATCACGTGCAGCGCGACCATCGTGAACTGCCGCAGCAGCACCGAGCAACGCTTCACCGCGCGGCGATTGTGGCGACCGCCGTAGCTCGAGCCGCCGTGCACCAGCTGGCACCGCACGAAGTGGATGCGCGCTAGGAGCCGCGACACCACCAGCGCGTGCTTGCCCTGCACAAGCAGGCTCCGAGCATCGAAGACCGCATGATCGATGCGCTGGCCGTCGATCGGCTCATCCCAGAAGAGCCGATTGACGTAGCGATCCGCAAAGACCTGCATGACAAGGTCCTTCTGGCGATGCAGGAATCCAGCGAGGATCGCGTCCTCATCGCTCACCACGAGCTGGTCGACGAAGAGCGCGAGCGCGCGGCCATCCGCCACGGGCTCACGGCGCTGCGCATCCCAGCGGCCATAAAGCGCATTCAGCGCGACCCACTGCTCAATGAGCTGCGTGTCGAGTTCGGTCGCACCACGCGCCTCGCTGGCTTCGAGCCACGTCAGCGCACGATGGATGCGGATGCGCACCTGTTCATAGAGGCCCGCCGCGGCGTACGCATCGCGGCGCGGTCGCCACTGGCCGCGCAGCACGCGCGGCGTGATCGGGGCATCGAAAAACGGATGGTCCGCTCCAGCAGGCAGGCTCATGCCGTGCAGTATCGCCCGCGGACCCATCGACGCGCCAGCAGGAATCCCAGCGCGCACGCGAAACACCCCACGATCCCGTGCACGGCCAGATCGACCGCTGCGGTGGTGGCGTCACCGGCGCTCCAGAGGATCGCTGCATCATCCGACAGGGCGCTGAGCGTGGTCAGGCCGCCGCAGAAGCCGCCCACCCCAACCACCTCCTGCCGCCATCGATCGCCACGCCATCGCCAGCCCGATCCATGGCGCTCCATCCACAGCCCTGCCAGCACGCCGCACAGTGCCGCGCCCAGCAGGTTCGCGGCCAAGGTGCCGGTCCAGGCAGGCATGCCGATCACGTGCACGCCATGACCGATCACGAATCGAAGGGCCGCACCGACGGTACCACCGACGGCTGCAAGCATGATGCTCATGCCGCTCATGATCCGGCCCCCCGCAGCACCGCCAGGCAAAGCAGCGGACAGCCCACGAGCGTTCCCAGCACGATCGTGGCGGCGCGCCACCATCGGCGTTCGTCGATGGCAATCACGGCATCGAGCGCAAAGCCACTGAAGGTCGTGAAGCCACCGAGGACGCCCGGCACCAGTAGAGCGCCCAGCATGGGCGCGTCCACCAGCGGCGCCGCCAGCAGTCCAATGAGGATCGACCCAAGCGCGTTCACGCCGAGCGTCACGCGCCACGTGACATGCACCCTGCGCACGGCCATCGATCGCAGCCAGACTCGCAGACCCGCGCCGAGACCGCCCCCCAGTCCGGCCAGCAGGAGTTCGCTGATGGGCAGCGCGGCGTCGTTCATGGTGCTGCGGTCACGGCGCGCCAGTGGATGATGGTGCCGCGGTGGGTGAGGGTGCTGCGGCAGATGATGGAGCAGGTGACGGCGACGCGGCAGGCGATGGCGCCGACGACGCACCCGGCGCTGTGGGTGAAGCCGGCTCGGCCCCAGATCCTCGGACCACCATGGAAAGCCACGGATCCGTCGTCGCGCCCGGCTGGCGCTGCACGCGAACGTCCCATGAGGGATCGCCGAGGTAGACGACCGCGTCGCGGTCCCAGAGCAGGCCCGCCAGGTCTCGTGCATCCGCTTCGGGGATCGATCGTTCCTTCATCCACGCTGCAACCTCGCGGCTGAAGCCGTTCACGTCATCGCGCTGCCACGACGCCAGCACCAACGATTCGGAACCCGGCCAGCGCCGCGCAAGTTCGCCCACGATCGCATCCGAGTTCTCGCGCCAGGCTTCGTTGAGGGTGCGCACGCCTGGCTCCTTCGTGAATCGATCGAGCGTGCCCCATCCGCCGCGTCCGAACCACGTCACGACCACATAGCCCACGTGCGCGCGCACGCCAAACGACTCGATCGCGACCGCAGCCAGCGAGTCGGGACCGTTCACATGGCCGAGCAGGCAATTGCCGGCACCGATCCACGCCTTGGGCGAGGCATGCACCAGCGGCAGCACACGTCCATCGTGGCAGCGGACGACGAGTGCACCGTCGCGCGGCTCGACGGCTCCGGCGGGGCGACGAAAGCCCAGCTCAAGCCCCCGCTCGGTAGCGTGGCCACCGGTCATCAGCAGGTCGATGCGCGGCACATCGAGCACAGCGTGTGCGGCGTTGCCGATGGTGGCCGCATCGAGGCGTGGATCGATCGCCCGGCCATCGTGATGCAGCGTGAAGCGGTGCGCGGCCTCCTCGCTCCACCATGCGCTGTGGTCGAAGCGCTGCATCGGGAAGTCCGCGGTGCCCGCAGCGATCGACATCGTCAGCGGCTCAGCATGCTCCACCAAGCGGCGCGCCCCCGCAGCCGATCGTGCCGTGATGATCCCCCACGCCACGTCGCTCTCGGGATCGGCATCGATCGTGCGGAGCGCACGCTGCAAGGGCGCGGTGACGTCGCGCGCAGCACGGCTCGGATGGAGCACGATGCCGACCATGCCAGCCTTGCGCTGGCGAAGGGTCTCGACGAGGGCAGCCCGACCCGCATCACTCGACTCGTCGAACTCGATCACGGGGGCATCGACGCCGTGCTTGTCGCGAAGCACCTCGGCCACATCGAGCCATGCCGGATCAGCCGCAGCCGATCGGCTGATCGCGACGGCGTAGGTCGCTTGCGCCGGAGTTGCCGTACCGTGGACGGAGCATGACAGGAACGCCGCGAGCGCAGCCATCGTTGGAAGCATCACGCGATGCTACGGCCGTGCGGTGGATTCCCCGCGCGTGGCATGCGTGGCTGGATGCGAGCCCGCGCCTAGCGCCCGCATTGTGCGGCGCATGGTGGGTCGCCCTCTGGGGCGTCATCTGGTTCGGTGCCGCGGGGATCTCGTCGCTCTGGCCCAGCCGCATCGAGCTCGCCCTCGATTTCGAGCGCACCGCCGCGCCGCACGACTGGATGATCCCGGTGTATGCAAGTTACGACCTGATTGCAGCACTGCTTCCGCTCTTCTGCCGGGGCTGGCGCGACTACGCCGTGGTCGGGGGCACGATCCTGCTGCAGACCCTCGTCGCCTGCGCGATCTACGTCGCGCTGCCGCAGCGCCTGGCCTTCGCGTCGACCGACTCCGGACTCGTCTGGGACTGGCTGTCGGGCGCCACGGGACTACCCCACCCGGGCCTCTACTCCTATGCGCCGAGCATGCATGTCGCGGGAGTGATCGCGATGGCCATGTTCTTCGCGCCACGCTTGCGATCCCTCGGTGCCGCTGGCGTCTGGGTCTGGTGCGTCGCCGTGATCGCGAGCACATGGATGGTGCAGGAGCACCATGTCGCTGACATCGCCTCTGGCATCGTGCTTGCCCTGCTGATCCGACCACGAACAGTTGCCTTCGGCTCGGTCGGTCCTACCATGTCTCCGTGAGGAAGATTGCCACCGTCGCTGCCTGCGCACTCGCTTGCGCCGCCGCCCGCGCTGACGGTACCGACCAAGCCAAGACTCCCTCCACCGATGCGAAGCCTGCCGGCGCGCACACCGCCGATGCGCATGCCGCCCCGCGCACGATCGATCTTGAGAAGGCACGCGAATGGTGGTCGTACCGCCCCATCGCCGATGCTCCGCCGCCCGCCGTGCGCGAGACCGCATGGGTCCGCAACGACATCGATCGCTTCATCCTGGCCCGGCTCGAAGCCGACGGCCTCGCACCGGCCCCGGAAGCCGACCGAATCGCGCTAATCCGCCGCGCGACCTACGACCTCACCGGCCTGCCGCCCACGCCCGCCGAGGTCGATGCCTTCCTGGCCGACACCGACCCACAGGCGTGGGAACACGTGATCGAGCGGCTGCTCGCCAGCCCGCACTACGGTGAGCGATGGGGTCGCCACTGGCTCGACCTCGTGCGCTACGCGGACACCAACGGCTTCGAGCGCGACAGCGACAAGCCAGGCACCTGGCGCTACCGCGACTGGGTCATCGGCGCGATGAACCAGGACAAGCCCTACGACCGCTTCATCACGGAGCAGCTCGCCGGCGATGAACTCGCCGACCGGGACTTCTCCACGATGGTCGCCACCGGCTACTACCGGCTCGGCATGTGGGACGACGAGGTCCCCGATCTCAAGCAGGCGCTCGCCGACGACATGGACGGCATCGTCGACATCACCGCACGCACGATGCTCGGCGTCGGGCTCGGCTGCGCGCGCTGCCATGACCACAAGGGCGATCCGATCCCGCAGCGCGACTACTACGCCTTCAGCGCCTTCTTCGCCGGCGTGCGTCCGTACAAGTCGTACGCGGGCAACAGCATCGAAGCCCGCAACGTCACGCGCTCGATCGATCCCGACTTCGGCCGCCGCGACCTCGAAGCCGAGCGCATCGCGTTCCGCGAGCGCCGCTCCGCGCTCGTCGAATCGCTGCTGGCGATCGAGTCCGCCGCAGGCCTGCTGCCGCCGGCGAGCGGATCGTCGGGCACCGCGCCCGATCGTGCTCCGACCGACGGCCTCGTGGCGCACTACGCCTTCGAGACCGAGGCCACCGCTCCCGAAGCCGATCGTGCGGTCGTTCGATCGACGGTGCCTGGCCCCATCGCGAAGGTCAAGGACCTGCGCTGGGGCGAGCGGGGCCGCTTCGGACTCGGCGGCACGTTCGATGGCGGCGACGATCGCGTGCTGCTGGACCGTCCGGTCGCCGATGACTTCACCATCTCAGCGTGGTTCCGCACCGATCGCGTCGCGGCCGGCGATGATGGCGACCCGCGCTGGTTCCTCGGCTCGGGCATCGTCGACGGCGAAGTCCCCGGCATCGTGGATGACTTCGGCATCTCGATGATCGGCAACGGCATCGTCGCCGCCGGCATCGGCCATCCCGAGACGTTCCTGAGCAGCTCGCCCGGCCACAACGATGGCCAGTGGCATCATGTCGCGCTCACGCGAGATCGCGCCAGCGGCTCGGTCGTGCTGTACCTCGACGGCATCGAGGCCGATCGTGCGGCAGGCAGCACGCGCAGGCTTGACAGCCCAGCGCAGCTCGTGATCGGCGGCATGCTCCCGGGCGGCGGCCCCTTCAGCGGGCAGATCGACGAGGTGCGGATCCACCAGCGCGTGCTCGGTTCCGACGAGGTGCTCTCGGCCGCGACGGGCATTGGACCCGCCTCGACGAAGGACGCGATCGCCTCCGCAGGTCGCACCGACGATGCGCAGCGCTGGGCCACCGCCCGCACCGAACTCGTGGCCCTGCGACCACCGGCCGCGCGCGGCGAGGTGGTGCTGTCGGTGTCCGAGGTCGGACTTGAGCCAGCACCAGTTCATGTGCTCACGCGTGGCAGCCCGCACGCACCAGCGGAGCGCGTGGAGCCTGCCGTGCCGGCCGTACTGTCCACCTTCGCCCATCCGGCTCCTTCAGTGGCGCATGGCGAATCGACCGGCCGCCGCACCGCGCTCGCCGCGTGGATCACCGATCCGCGCAATCGCCTCGCGTCGCGCGTCGCCGCGAATCGGCTCTGGCAGCATCACTTCGGCGTGGGCATCGTGCCC
>CAMDAQ010000030.1 GCA_945888705.1 Singulisphaera sp. GP187 | reverse complement strand
CCTGGACGCCGAATCCGATCTTCCCGTTCCTGCAGAAGCACGGGGGCATCGAGGACGAGGAGATGTTCCGCGTCTTCAACATGGGCATCGGCTACGTGCTGTTCGTGCGGCCCGACTTCGCGAAGGCCGTCGTCACGAAGCTCAAGCGCATGGGCGAGAAGCCCTCGGTCATCGGTTCGATCGAGAAGGGCACGGGCGAGGTGCGCTGGAAGGAGTGAGCGTGGTTCACGCGCCGTCCCAGCGGCGCTGGCTCACGCGCCGTCCCAGCGGCGCTGGCGCTTCTTCTCGCCTTCGCGCTTCTTGGACTCCAGCCGGCGCTCGATCGAGCCGCGCGTGGGCTTCGTCTTGCGACGCACCTTCGGCGGGATGCTCGCGCGCAGTACCAGTTCGCGCAGCCGCTCGAGGCAGGCGTCCTTGTTCGCCTTCTGCGAACGGTGCTCTTCCGCCGTGAACCGCAGTGTGTCGCCGTGCACGAGATGCGACCCCGCCGCATCGCGCAGCCGCTCCACCGCGCGCTCGTCGAGACCATGGATCGAGGAGAGCTTCACCATGAGCTCCGCCCTCGAGTGCACCTTGTTCACGTTCTGGCCGCCCGGACCACCGCTTCGGCTGAACGAAAAGTCCAGGCCCGCAGGATCGATCCACGCGCGCGGCCCGCAGTCGAACGCATTGCCGGGCCGCGCCAGTCGGCGGGGCGGCTGAGCTCCGGGATCAGGGCGCGGCAGCATGGGGGGCATTCTTGCAGGCCTGCGCTAGCCTTGCATCGTGGAACCGATTGCCATCACGCTCGTCGCAGCCGTGCTCGCCCAGTCCAGCGCTGCACCGGCGGCCTCGACTGGCGCGACCCTGAACCAGTCCACGACGGCCGCGCCCGCTCCATCATCCGCCGTGCCCGCTCGCGCATCCGCATCCGGCGCGCCCGCAGCGCCGGTGCTTGCGCCGGTCGCGTCCACGGGTGCACCGCACTTCGACTTCGCCGCGCGCGCATGGTTCGCGCGCCTCAACGGCACGATCAATGCGCCCTCGTCGGCCGCGGCCGTGACCATCGAAGATGACTTCGATCTCGACGACTCGCAGGTCGTGCCGCTGCTCACGGCAACCGCGCGTTGGGATGCGTTGGCCCTGGTCGTGAACGGCTTCTGGTCCTCGACTGATGGATCGACCTCCGCACCGGCGGCCGGACAATTCGGCTCCGTGGCCTTCGGCGCGGGCGATGCGCTCTCGTCGAGCGCCGATGCCTGGGGCGTGGCGGGTGACGTCGTCATCACCTTCTATCGCCCCTATGCAGCCGATCGACATCCGTGGACCGGTGATGATGCCCCCACGGGCGCGAAGCCAGCCTTCGCCGACCTTCGCTTCAACGGCTTGGTGGGCGGCCATGCGGTCTCGTACGAGCAGTCCGTGACCGACCTGACGACCGCCGCGAGCGACTCGATCGATCTCTCGGTCATCACGCCGGTCATCGGCGGCGGCATCGAGCTTGACCTCGATCTGCGCCGCAACGTCGACTGGCTCGGTCACCTGCGCATCGCGGCCACCGCCGGCTGGGGCCCGGGGGTCGAAGCTGGCGATTCGCTCTGGTTCGTGCGGGCGGACCTGTCGCTCGACGTGCTGCACAACCTGGCCATCACTGGCGGCTATCGCCTGCTCAACTGGGATGCCGCCGGAAATGGCGACTCGATGAGCGGCAGCCTGCAGGGCCTGGTGGCTGGTCTTGAACTCCGGTTCTGAGCAAGGTTGCGCACGTGACACGCAAGAAGACGACCCCAACGCCGCTCACGCCGCTCGGGCGTGCAGCGATCCGTCGCTCGCTGCTCACCGTGCTTCCGGATCGGCTCTCGCGCGGGCGGCTCTCGCGGGCGCACCTTGCGCAGCCGATCGTGCTGCGATCGGTGCCGGTCTTCCTGCCCGGTGCACCTGATGCACTGCATGGCTTGCGCATCGCGCATCTGAGCGATTTCCATGTCGGTGGGCTCATCCCGGTCGAGCGTGCGCTCGAGGCCATCGAGCTGGCGCAGGTCGAGCAGCCGGATCTGGTCGCATGCACCGGCGATGTGGTCGATCTCGAGCTTGCCGGATGCGAGCCCGTCTTCAAGGCGCTCGGGCGCATGAAGTCACGCCTGGGCACCTTGATGGTGATGGGCAACCACGATCATCTCGAGCATGCGGAATCCGTGGCGCGCCTCGCGCGGCGCAGCGGTGTCCGTGTGCTGCGCGACGAGGTGGCGCGATTGCCGTCGGGACCGATGGTGGCGGGGCTCGACTGGACGGTCGGCGTGCGTGATGCGCAGAAGCGGCTCAAGGCGATGCTCGATGGCCGCGAAGAACTTCCTCCGATCCTGCTGGCGCATCATCCGGCGGCGTTCCGCGCCGCGGTCCAGCATGGCATCCCGCTGACGCTGTCCGGGCATACCCATGGCCTGCAGGTCGGCATCACGCGTGGTGCGGGCGATCGAAGCCAGCCGGCCAAGGGCCGTGCCCTGCATGACGGGCTCTATCACTTGGGTGCGAGTTCGGTCTTCGTCACGCGCGGGGTGGGCAGTTGGTTCCCGTTGCGCGTGAACCGGCCGGCCGAGGTGGCGATCCTTGATGTTCGGGTGCGCTGATGCGCACGGTTTCGCGCGGTGCCGGTGCTCTCAGAGCCCGATCGCGCGCGCGATGAGCAGGCCGACGCAGAAACTGCCGGCGGCCGCGATGATCTTGCGAAGCATGTGGTGGATGTCGTGCTGCTGCATGGTGCTCTCCTCGACGCACGCCCAGCCGTGCGGCCCCAAACGTCCGATTCGGCAGGGGCGCAGGCAAGCCGCGCGAGGGGATTTTTCAGCACGAGCTCAGCGCAGGCGCTTCTCGAGGACCTCGAAGTAGAGGTCCGACCGCCGCGGCAGCCCGTTGCGGGGCTCGCCATAGGGAAACGGCTCGCGCTCGCCGGTGGGCAGGTAGCCCCGGCGGCCGTACCAGGCGATGAGTTCCACGCGCTGGCCGATGACGGTCATCCGTGCGCGGTCCATGCCGAGGTCCTCAAGGATCACGCGTTCGGCCTCGGACAGGAGCTGCCGCCCGAGGCCATCACGCTGGCGCGTTGGCTCCACCGACACCATGCCGACGTAGCCGTGCCTCGATCCGCGATCGATGCGCACGCACGCCATCAGCACGCCATCCAGGAACGCCATCCGGATGCGCGAGTTCTGGCCCTTCACGAGCTCGCCGATCTCTCGATCGTCGGTGCGTTGGCCATCGAGAAGGTCGGCTTCGGTGGTCCAGCCGGCACGGCTCGCCTCGCCGCGGTACGCGCGCTCGACGAGCGCGACCACCCGCGGCACATCCTCGGGGCCAGCGTCACGGAAGACCGGCAACACGCCCATGGCGCGCGTCAGGCGTAGTGGCGGCCGAAGCGGTTCGCAAGGAACGCGTCGAGGCCGATCTGTTCCTGGCGCACGAAGCCCTTGGTCGGCACGATGCCTTCCTTGAGCATGTCCACCACGGCGCAGATGCCGGCGGCGGTCGTGACCTGAATGGCGGTCCAGTGGCGGCCGCCGATCTCGCGGCTGAGCACGGTGCGTGCCCAGGTGCGGTCCATGAATCGCCCGCCACGCTGGCCGGTGGCGCTGACGAAGATCACGACCTGGTCGTCATCGGTGCCCGGCACGGCGCGTTCGAGGATCGCCTTGAGCTCATCGCGGTGCTCGATGAAGCGCAGGTCGTTCAGCAGGAACCGCATCTGCTCGGCGTGGCCGATGAAGCGGATCGTCTTGTAGTTCAGGTTGCGAACGGTGCCGCGGAGCGAATCCGCCAGCGTGCCCAGGCCGCCCGAGGTGTTGAACGCCTCGTACTCGCAGCCATCGATGTGCAGCCGTTCCACCTGCTCGAGCGGCGGGACCAGGCACATCTGCCCGTCGACGAGCGCCTCGCAGGGATTGCAGTACTCGTTGACCAGGCCGTCGGTCGACCAGGTCAGGTTGTACTGGAGCACGTTGCTCGGGGTCCGCGGCAGCGCGCCCACGCGCATGCGCACCGTGTCGACGCTGTCGAGTTCGCGCAGGAGCGAGTGCGCCACGATGGTGATGAACCCGGGCGCGAGGCCGCACTGCGGGATGAACGCCGACGAGGCACCGTGGCTCAGCTGCATCACCTTCTTGGTCACGGCCACGTCCTCGGTGAGGTCGAGGTAGTGGCAGCCCGCATCCTTCGCGGCCTGCGCGATGCCCACGTTGCAGTTGAACGGTGCGCAGCTCACGACGGCCCACGCCCCCTTGAGAAAGGCGGCGAGTTCGGTGGGACTGCTGAAGTCCACGCGCCGGCCGTCGATCCGCTCGTCGCGCGCGACGGCGAGGGCGCTTGGCTCGTGGGCATCGCCGATGCGCACGGTGTAGTCACCGCACGAGGCGAGGAAGTGGGCGGTCATGCGGCCGATCTTGCCGGCTCCGAGGATGGCGACGTGGTGGGACATGGTCGTGGTGTCGAGTGGTGGTTGGCGTGGACAGGGTTCAGGTCAGGCGGGAATGGTCGCGAGCTCGCCGCGCACCTCATCGATGAGGCTCGCCATCGTCTCGGGCCCGAAGTCGAAGCGCAGGCCGGCCGACTCGAAGAGTTCCGGCAGCGGCCGGCTCGCCCCGAGCGAGAGGGCGCGCTTGTAGGCATCGAGCGCCGTCCCCGCGTTGCGCCGTGCCTGCAGCCAGAGCTGCAGCGCGCCGAGCTGCGCGATGCCGTACTCGATGTAGTAGAAGGGGTTCTGGAAGAGGTGGCCCTGGCGCTGCCACGCCGTTTCGAGCGCGCGCTCGCAGCCCGTCCAGGAGACATCCGCGCCGAAGCGCTTGTTGAGGTGCAGCCAGTACGCGGTGCGATCGGCGCGCGTGTGCGTGGGGTGGGTGTATGCCCAGTGCTGGAATGCGTCGATCGTGGCGATCCAGGGCAGCAGCGTGGCCAGGCCTTCGAGCAGTTCGCGGCGGTGCCGGCCGGCATCCTGCTCCGAGTAGAAGTGGCCCAGGTGCGGGAACGTGAGCAGCTCCATGCTCATCGAGGCGACCTCGGCGAACTCGATCGGGCTGCCGCGGTAGGCCAGCAGCGGATCGTGCGAGCAGAGCATGCTGTGGAAGGCATGCCCAGCCTCGTGCACCATCGTCACGAGGTCGCGCTGCATGCCCGCCGCATTCATGAAGATGAAGGGCTTGCGGCTGGCCTGGCGCTGGTACTGGTAGCCGCCGGGCTGCTTGCCCTGCCGGCTCTCGAGGTCCAGGCATTCGCCGGATCGCATCGAGTCGAAGAGCGGACCGAGGCCACCGCCCATGTCGTGGAAGACGCGGCTGCAGCGGTCCACGAGTTCGTCGGCAGTCTCGAACGGGCGCAGGGCCGAGCGACCGAGCACGTCGACCTTGAGGTCCCACGGACGGAGCATGTCGAGCTTCAGCGCCGTGCGGCGCTCCTCGTTGAGCTGGCGCATCAGGGGCACGCAGACCTGCTCGCACGCGGCGTGGAAGCGCTCGCAGTCGGCGGGCGTGTAGTCGAAGCGATGCATGCGCTGGTGCTGGAAGTCGCGGTAGTTGTCGAAGCCCGCGTTGAGCGCCATGCGATGCCGCTGCGCGACGAGCCGGTCGTAGATGCCGTCGATCGCCTCGGCATCCTGAAGCCGGCGGTCGGCGACGGCTCGCCAGCTGGCTTCGCGCACGCTGCGGTCGGTCACTTCGAGGTAGCGCGCCATCTGCGGCAGCGTCTGCTTCTTGCCGTCGAACTCGACCGCCATGGCGCCGGAGATCTGACTGTACTGCTGCTCGAGCTTGGTGCACTCGGTCTGGATCTCGACGTTCTCCGGCCGGAAGAGCTTGACTTCCTGGCGCAGGCCCCGCAGCAGCACGCCGTAGCGCTGCTGGTCCAGGTCCTTGGCGAACGGGCACTCGACGATGCGGCGATCGAGCTCGAAGCCGATGCGCTTGAGGTGCGGATCGACGTCCTGCACGAAGTCGAGGAAGGCCTTGCGGCGCGGCTCGCTCTCGGTGTCGCAGGTCATCGCGATGTAGAGGTTCGCCTCGGTCTCGGCGACCATCGCATCGAGATCACTGCGGTCGAGCAGCAGCCGCTCGAGGCACCCGGCGCATTTCAGCGGGCGTTCGATGAGCGCTCGATACAGCGGCTCGAGCTGGGGCCACGACGAGGCGTCGAGTCCGGCGGGGACGAAGGTGCTCGGTGCGGAAGCCGCGGTGCTGCAAGGGGTCGTCATGGTGTTCGATTCCGAAGCGGCGAAGTGTACGCAGCCCGGCCTTCGAACCCCGCGCGCGTTATGCGCAGGTGCGGCGCACAGGCGGTGGGTTGCGGACGCTCCCGCCGGGGCCTCCGGCCTGCGTCGCCACGGCCTTCACGGCCGCCTCGTTGACCACGGTCCGCGCGACGTGCTCGGCATGGATCGGATCGTCGCAGACGAGGAAGAGGCTGCTCCCGCTCCCGCAGACGTGCACCGGCAGCTGCGTGACCTCGGCGATCTCGTCCATCGCTCGGCGTACCGCTTCGCTCGATTCACGCGCCGGCGCCGCGAGGTCATTGAAGGGTTCGTGTGCCCGGACCCGGTCGGTCGCGGCCATGCCGAGGACGCGTGCATGTTCGGGATCGCCCGCGTCGGGGCGCAGCGCATCGAACAACCGGTACACCGTCGGGGTCGGGCAATGCGCCTCAGGGAAGCACAGCACCACATGCACCTGCGGGACATCCGGCAGGGCATCGACGCGTTCTCCGACGCCTGACACGATCGCCGAGCCACCTTCGACGAGGAACGCGACGTCACTGCCGAGGCCTGCTGCGATCGAGCGCAACGCTTCGTTGCCCAGCCTGAGGTCGAAGAGTTCATCGAGTCCGCGCAGCACGGCCGCGGCATTGCTGCTGCCGCCGCCGAGCCCGCCACCGACAGGAATGCGCTTCTCGACGCGCACGCGCACCGGCAGTTGCCGCCCCACGGCACGTTCGATCGCCGCATGTGCCTTCCAGGCGAGATCGCTGCGCAGCGGCCAATCGAGGTCCGGCGTGTGGGGTGCATCAGCCGCCCAGACGTTGGCGAACAGCGAACTGCTGCCCGGATCGCGCCGGCGCAGGTAGATCGAGTCGCCCCAGCCGAGCGTGACCATCCACGATGACAGCGGGTGGAGCCCATCCGGGCGCGGGGCGCCCACGCTCAACGCCAGGTTGAGCTTTGCGGGAGCGTGCACGAGCAGATCGTCGTCCATGGAATGCAGCATGGTAGGCCCTACACTTCACGGCCCATGCTCTGGCAACCACCGCTGCCCGAACGCTATCGATCGATGGAGGATGGTGCGCTTGCGGCGGCCATCACGGCCCGTCGCGCCGAGCTCGGCACGCGCGTGCTGATCCTTGGTCACCACTACCAGCAGGATGCGGTCGTGCAGCACGCGGACCTGACCGGCGACAGCCTGAAGCTCTCGCAGATGGCCGCCGTCGAGGCGCGCCGGCGCGGCAGCGAGTCGCTCATCTTCTGCGGCGTGCACTTCATGGCCGAGACGGCCGACATCGTCACGGATGGCACCGTCAACGTGATCCTGCCGGACCTCGGCGCTGGCTGCAGCATGGCCGACATGGCCGCCTGGGACGACACGGTCGCGTGCTGGGACACGATCGCTGCGGCGCATGCCGGTGAGCGCGTGCGGGTCATCCCGATCACCTACGTCAACAGCTCGGCGGCGATCAAGGCGTTCGTCGGACAGCATGGTGGTGCATGCTGCACGAGCAGCAACGCCCATCTGGTCTTCGACTGGGCGCTGCGCGGCGGCGAGCGGCCGCTTGAGCCGGGCGAGCGCGTCAAGCTGCTCTTCCTGCCCGACCAGCATCT
The DNA here is from genome assembly GCA_945888705.1 of Singulisphaera sp. GP187. GTDB lineage: Bacteria > Planctomycetota > Phycisphaerae > Phycisphaerales > SM1A02 > SYIB01. Next base: position 12,966 of record CAMDAQ010000030.1, on the reverse strand, counting down.
GGGCCGCAACACCGCGAAGTCCCGGGGTTTCGTGACCGAGGTCGATGCCGCAGCCGACCCGTCGCTCACCGCGCAGTGCGCGCTCTGGCAGCCGCGCAAGCCCGCAGGTGGGCTCACCGCCAAGCAGCTGCACGATGCCGACGTCGTGCTGTGGGCCGGTCACTGCAGCGTGCACAAGCTGTTCCGCCCCGAGCACGTGGCATGGATCCGCGCGAACGAGCCCGGCATGAAGGTCATCGTGCACCCTGAGTGCTGCCAGGAGGTCGTGGACCTGGCCGACCTGAAGGGCTCGACCGAGTTCATCATCCAGGAGATCGAGGCCGCGCCGGCGGGCTCGCGCTTCGCCGTGGGCACCGAGATCCACCTCGTCAATCGCCTTGCGGCGCGCGCGGCGAGCCGTGGCGTCGAGGTGCGGATCCTCTCGGATTGCCAGTGCCTGTGCACGACGATGTACCGCATCGACCAGGCGCACGTGCTCTGGGTGCTCGACGAACTCGCCCAGGGCCGAGTGGTCAATCGCATCTCGGTGCATCCCGAGGCGCGCGCGTTGGCGCGGTTGGCCATCGACCGCATGCTCGCGCTCGTCCCTGCCGGAACCCGGGCACCGGTCGCCGTGGACTGATCGAACTGCGGTGTCGCCGGTCCGTACGATCCGGTCATGAGCAGGGGAGCCTTGTCATCGCGGCTGGTCCGCAGGTTGGCGATCGCGTCGGGCGTCGTGGCGGTCGTGGCCATGGTGCTTGTGGCGCTGGCGCCGAGCATCGTGAGCGCCACGGTGCTGTCCGGCATCGTGCGGGACCAGATCGCACCGCATGTCCGTGGCACGGTGAACGTGGTCAATGCGAGCGTGAGCTGGTCGGGGCCGCAGCTCGTGCACATCCGCATCAGCGGCGAGCATGATGCGGTCGACGCCACGGTGAGCGTGCACAACGGACTGATCGGCCTGGTGCGAGCGAGCGCGCCGCTCGATGTGCGCATCGGCGTGAACGTGAACACGGCCTCGCGCGAGGATGGATCGATCACCCTGCTGGAGCTGCTGCAGCCCACCGAATCGTCGGCATCCGCATCACCCTCAGCCGCGTCTGCCCCGACGCCGAAGGACCCGTTCGCCCTGCCTGCCCTCCTGCGGGGTGCAAAGGTCTCGATCGACCCGTTGCAACTGGCCGTCAAGCCGCTCGGCGCGGGCAGCACGGTGCGCGTCGATGGTGCCAGCGCGACGATCGCACTCGATGGCAGCGATGCCAGCGTGAAGGCCAAGGGATCCACGTCGATCGATGCGGAGCGTGGGTCGTTCGAGATCGAAGCCACGCTGCGCGGCCTGGTCGGGCGCGATGGCGTGATGACGCCGACGACGGCGGGGGTGGACCTTGCGGTGAAGGCGACGGCGCTGCCTGTGTCGGCGGGAACGCAGGACGTGGTCGTGCGGTCGCTCGACCTGACGGCGAAGGCCGAGAGCCTTGCGCGCGCGATCGATGTCCAGTTCGATGCCTCGCTCGAGGCGAAGGGCAATGCCCCGAGCACCGCCACGGGACGAGTGCGGCTGAACGGCTTGCTCACGCCCTCGGGTGCACTGTCCTCCAAGGCAACTGCCTCCGGGCAGGTCGCCCTTGGTGCGTTGCCGACGGCCGTGTTGGCGCCATTCCTGCACGGAACGGGTCTCGATGCAGCGCGCGACCTCGGCCACACGGTGATCGCGACGCTGGATTTCGACGGACCCTCGGCCACGCTCGCGGCGCGGAGCGACCGCTTCACGCTCACCGGCACCGCACGGCTCGATGACGTGGCCAACCAAGCGGTCGTCCAGGGCCTGGTACTCGATACCACGCTGGCCAAGCCGCTGCTGCGTGGCTTCGGTCTGCCGGTGATGAACGATGTTCCGCTGTCGCTGCGCGTGGAGCGCGCGGTGGTACCGATGGGCGATCGCCCGATCGAGAACATTCAGGCGATCGCGACGGTCGCCATGAAGGGCGTCGTGATCGACGGCATTGAGCAGGCGAAGGATGGTCTCGTGCTCGGCGACATCACGATGGGCCTGCGCACCTCGCGACTGGCCGATCGTGCGCAGGTGCAGCTTTCGCTGGCCAACGGCGTGGCGCAGGGCTCGATCGCTGCGTTCGTCGTGCCGAGCTTCGATGCCGGCACGGTCAAGGGCGCGCGCGTGGAGCTTGAGCGCTCATCCATCACGGCGACGATCGGGAACGAGTGGCTCGATGGAACGGGTCTCGCACTCCGTCGCCCCGCATCGACCACGATCACCATCGATCAAGCTGCGTTCGCTGCCCGCGCAACGGGACTCGATCTTGCCAACGCCATGATCGAGGCGACCATCGGCATCGAACCAATGTCGCTCGGCGGGGTGGTCGGCCCCGACGCGTGGCTCGATGTGGCGGCCACGACCGTCGGGCTCCGCTCCGGCGCCCTCTCGAAGGGCATGCAGGTGTCCTTCACGGGCGGCGCGAGCGGCTTCGCGGCCAAGGCCGATGTGGCGTTCGCCGGGCTCGTGTCCACGGCGGGTGCGATCACGCCCGATGCCGCGCGCGCGAGCGGCTCGATCCAAGTCGACGCGATCGATCTCTCGCGCGTACCGCACGTGCCAGAGCGCATGCAGCGCATGTCGGGCCTCGTCGGGCTCGGCCGGCCGGTCCTGTCGGCACAGTTCGATGGCAACCGCAGCGCGGTAGCGGCGCAGGTCGTGCTCAAGGGCCCGGCCGCGGAACTCGCCGCGCAGGGGCAGTGGTCGCCCGAACGGACCGTGGTCCGCGGCCTGAAGGGCTCGATCTCGGTTGCCGATGGCCTGCCCGAGTTGCTCGGCGTGGAGGGCCTTCGGCTCTCGGCGCCCGCGCGGCTCGCGCTCGCCTGCGACGAGTTCACCCTGCTCACGCCAGCGCCGGCTCCGAGCGCTGTTGAAGTCAAGGCACAGAAACTACAACTAGGCATCGATCGCTTGGAGTTGAGCGCGTGTCCGGGCTTGGACAGCGGCATCGTGGTGGAGCGCCTGGCCATCGAGGGCTCGGCCTCTCGAACGGCAGCGGGGGACCTGGATTGGTCGGGCACGATCGCCGCGGCCGTGCCCGGCGAAGTCGAGGCCAAGGGGCAGGTGGCGCTGGCGCTTCCTCAGTCCGGTCCGCCCTCGGGCAACGCCACGCTCCGAGCCACGCTCTCGGGTGGCACCGCGCTGCTGGGTCGGTTCACGCAGAGCCCATACCTCGCTGCGGTCGCTGGCCCCGGCACCGTTGACCTGACGTGGTCTGGACAGGGTGGCAAGGATGGACTTGAGCTGGCGGCGGCACTGGCGCGACTCTCGGCAACGGCGAAGGTCGAGCTGGATCCCGCGATCGCGGGTCAGGGCGGTCGGGCGCTCCGCGTGCCGACAGCTTCGGTCACCTGCTCGATGCCGCGCCTGGTCCTCGATCGCGTTCTCGAAGGGACGGATCCGGGTGCCGCGGACTGGACGGACGCCACGGTGGTGCCGATCGCCGCAACGTTCACAGGCGTGCAGGTGAGCGCCGACCGGCGCGCGGCGTCGCTCACGGCAGAAGCATCGATCGGTGCGTTCACGGCGCGACCAAGCGAATCGCTCTCGCTCGCGCTCGACAAGACGCGACTGACCGCATCGATCGCGTCGCTGGACTCCGGCGCGCGTGCGACGATCGCCACCGAGGTCGCGATTGACGGCGCAGCGCCCCAGCCGGCGAGCATCGACCTTGACCTCAAGGGCGATTTGCGCGGCATGCTCGCCAAGGACGGTTCGATCGATGTGCGCGGTTCGAGCATGAAGCTCTCGGCACCGGGCGCGCTCGTGCAGCCGTTCATCGCGGCCAAGCCCGTGGCGGCCGCTGCGGCCTCACCCAAGGGCGGCGCCTTCAATGCGTCGGGCAGCGACCGGTTCACCCTCGATCCGAAGGCGCGTCTCTCCGCGTCGATCGATCTTCGACGGCTCACTGTGCCCGCACGGCTCGCCGACGCGAGCATCGATGCCTCAGTCGCCGTGGGCACCGTTGATGCCGCGTTCGGCCCCGTGAAGCTCCATCTCGAACGAGTCGGCGCGGAGCTGAAGGCCGATGCGATCGGCCGCTCGTGCGCGTTCGACGCCACGCTGGCGTTCGGAGCCAAGGGCACCGACGGTACGGTGAGCGCCAAGGGCACGATCGACGCGCTCGGCCAGCCCGATGGATCGCTCGCGGGCACCGCGATGGCCGTGCGCGCGCAGGCGCAGGCGAAGGCGATCCCGCTCGCGTGGGTCGATGCGCTCGCGGCGACCGATGGCATCGTCACGCGCGCGTGCGGCGAACGTGCTGATGCGACCATCGAGGTGATCTCGCCCGCGCCGGGCGCGATGGATCTTTCCGCCACGCTCGACACCATGTACCTCGATGCGCGCGTGCCGAGGGTCACGGTGGCCGGCGGCTTCGCGCAGGTCGCTCCGGACCGGCCGATCGATCTCACGCTCACCCTCAATGACTCGATCCGCCGCGAACTGCTCGAGCCGGTGAATCCGATCCTCTCCGACATCAAGGACGCGCCGCCGGTCAAGGTCACGCTCTCGAGCGTGCGATGGCCGATGGACGGCAACCTCGCGAAGCTCGATGCCGATGCTCGAGTGGAGGTCGGGGACGTGACGGTGGTGAAGAGCAACCAGCTGCTCGGCGTGCTGCAGAAGTTCAAGTCCTCCTCGGCCCCGGTCGTGCCCGCAAACGTCGGTCCCCTCGTGGCAGCCGTGCGTGCGGGCCAGCTCACCTATCGCGACTTCGTCGTCGGCGTCGACCGCATCGGCACGCAGTGGCAGCTCGTGCTGAACTTCTCCGGCGACATCGATCTGTCACGCGATCCCGCGTGGGCGCGAGCGATCACGGCGCGCTATCCCGCGAGCAGCATCGTGCGCACCGTGGCCGGTGTCGCGAGCGGCATCAGCAGTCCGGTCGACGAGACGATCCAGGACATCAGCAATGCGCTCAACATGCTGCCGATGGACCTGGGCAACCTGCTCGCGGTCGAGATCACCTTCAGCGGTCCGCTGGGACCGGTGAACGGCAAGACCGTCCCGCTCGACACGAGCGTGCACCCGGTGATCGGCAAGGTCGACCCGATCAAGGGCGCCGGGCAGGTGATCGATGCGCTTGACGGCCTTTTCGGCAAGAAGAAGCCCAAGCAGCCTTCTCCGTGATGCGGGCGGGGTGTTCCTGCATCGACCTCGTGACTGCGGCGTGATGAAGACCGCAACGACGCGCTGCGGGGCGCGCGTTCACGCGGCACCGCGGATCACATGGGCTTCTCTGCGATCGTCTCGTCGAAGACCTGCAGGAGCTTGGTCTTGTCGAAGATCAGCTCGTTGCGCGACAGGCCGGTGACCTCGTAGTGCGGGGTCAATTCGATCGCGTCGACCGGGCAGGCTTCCTCGCACATGCCGCAGTAGATGCAGCGCAGTTCGTCAATGTCGAACTGCTTGGGGTACTTCTCGCGGTCCTCCCAGGGGCTCTCGTCGGCGACGATGTGGATGCACTTGGCCGGGCAGGCGGTGGCGCACATGAAGCAGGCCACGCAGCGCACGCGGCCGTCCTCGTCCTTGTTCAGCCGGTGCACGCCGCGGAAATAGGGGCGGTACTGGCCACCTTCCTCAACGGGGCGGTCGTCGCGCTTTTCCTCGGGGTACTGGACCACCCAGAGGGTGTCCTTGTTCTTGCCGTCGCGGCCGATGTTCTGGAAGCAGTGGCGCAGCGTGGTGCCGAGTCCCTTGATGACGTTGACCACGAACAGGCTCTCGGTGGAATCGAGGCGCTTCGGGGTGACGTCGACGATCTCGCTGTCGCGGATGGCCATGGCGAGTCGAAGTGTAGCCCGTCGCGCGCGGGCGGCCCCCGGTAGGCTCGTGCCGTGCCCAACGACCCCGACCGTGCCCGCCGCAAGGCTGCCGACGAGCGCGAAGAGATGCGCATCGGCTTCCGCATGATGGGCCTGGCCTGGCAGATGGTGACCGAGGTCCTCGCGGGGGCCGGCGTTGGCTGGGTGGTGGATCACTTCGCCGGGACGGCGCCGCTTTGGCTGGCGATCGGTGCAGGACTTGGGATCGTGGTGTCGATCTACAGCCTCGTGCGCGGCGGACTCAGCATGAATGCCTATCTCGAGCAGCGCAGCAAGCGTGTGGAGCGCCCCAAGTCCGACGGGGGTGGCCCCGATGCCTGAGGCACCGGTCGAACTCCCGCGGGATGCGCAGGGCGAGGTCATCTTCAGCCTTCCGGGTCGGGCCATGCTGCTCACCACGCTCGGCGCGGGGCTGGCCTGCGCCGCGATCGCGGCGGGCTTGGGCTGGCTCTCGCAGACGAGCGAATTGACGCAAACCCCTGCTGGGACTTGGCTTGGATGCGTCATGGGGGTTGGCGTGGCCTTGGTCGGCAACCTGCTTGGCTTGCTCATGCTGTGGCCGCCATCGCAGCGCGCGGCGAGCATCTGGGCGAGCTTCTGGATGGGGGCCGCCGGGCTTCGCATGGTCGCCACGGCGGGCCTTGCTGCATTGCTATATTTCCGCTCCCTCGGAGAGCCCAAGGCGTTCGTGCTGGCTACGGGGCTCACGTACCTGGCGCTGCTGGTCAGCGAGACCATCGCGGTCGCCAAGGTCCTCGGGCCCGTCCTCAGCCAGCCTGGCGTGGGTCGCTCCAAGGTGTCCGAACCCACAGACCGCCCATGACCACTCTGCTCCTTGCCGCTGGCGACAACCCCCTTGGACACGTCCTTGACCGGGACAGCGCCCTCTCGATCGAAGGCACTCGGCTCACGCTGAGCATGATCTCGCTGGTGGTCGGCGCACTGGTGTGCATCACGGTGCTCATGATGGCAGCGCGACGGATCAAGACCGGCCCGTCGAGCGAAGGCAACGCGCGCTTCGTGACCAAGGGCCGCATCGCCCAGGTCATCGAGGTCATCGTGCTTGGCCTGCGCGACCAGATGCTCGTGCCGGTCATGGGCGAGCGCCTGGCCAAGGCCTGGCTGCCGCTGCTCCTGTCGCTCTTCTTCTTCATCCTGACGCTGAACCTCTTCGGGCTGATTCCGTTCGCCGACGTGCAGGAAATGCTGCACGTCATGATGGGCCAGCACGAGCAGGCCGCGGCGGATGTCGCCCACACCGAACCTGCCGCGGTCTTCTTCGGCGGCACGGCCACTGCCAGCCTGTCGGTCACGCTCGGCCTTGCCGCGATCAGCTTCTGCGCCATCTGGTGGCAGTCGTTCCGCGACTTGGGCGTGAAGGGCACGCTCGAGCACCTCTGCGGCGGCCATGACCTGGTGCACGGGCCCATCGGCCTGTGGGCCGTCATCCCCATCATCTTCGTGGTCGAGATCGGCGGCATGTTCATCAAGCCTGCCGCACTCGCCATCCGTCTTCTGGCCAACATGGTCGCCGGCCACACGCTCATGGCGGTGCTCTTCAGCTTCGGCGCGATGGTGCTGAAGGCTGGCGGCCCGACCTGGGCAGCCGGGTCGATCACGCTGGTGGCGGGCATCTTCGCGGTGCTCATCACCTTCCTCGAACTGTTCGTGGCGTTCCTCCAGGCCTTCATCTTCATGTTCCTGACGGCTGTGTTCATCAGCCTGATGGCGCACGAAGACCACGGCCACGAGGAGCACGCGCACGATCATGGCCACGGCGGTCATGGCCACGTCGGTCATGGGCACGCGGAGCCTGCTCCCGCGCACTGATCCGCCGTCGCTACACTTTCCCCCCTTTCCCGGCAGTGGGTGCCGGGAACACCGAGTTCAGCCTGCATGACAGGCGCCCACCCACGGCGCCGTTGGAGCCAACCCAAATGAAGAACGTGACCCTTGCTCTCCTCGCCTTCGCCGCCCTCGCCATCTTCGGCGCAGACAACGCTCTCGCCGCCGGCGAGAACGCCATGAACTGGGGCTCCGGCCTCGGTGCCGGCCTCGCTGCCGGCCTGGCCGTGATCGGCGCCGCGATGGGCATCGGCCGCATCGGCGGCAGCGCCGTCGAGAGCATCGCCCGCCAGCCCGAGATGGCCGGCAAGATCTTCGTGAACATGATCCTCACCGCGGCGCTCGTCGAAGGCGTCGCCCTGTTCGCCGTCGTCGTCGGCCTGATCTCGTTCCCCAAGGGCACCTGATCGCTGCAGGCTGAATCGTCGCCTGCCGGGGCCCGCCACGCGCGGGTCCCGGCAGCGCGTGCCTGCCGTGACCGACCGTCCCACCAGCACCGAACCCAGCGAGGTCAACCGTGTTCCTGCTTGCCGCCGACGCCTCGAACCCGATGAGCGTGCAGATCCTGCCCCTGGCCACCGCCGTCGTGGTGGCCCTGGTGACCGTGATCGTGCTGTCCCTGTTCGTGTGGCCCACCATCGCGAAGGGTCTCGATGAGCGCAACGAGAAGATCCTCGGCGAGATCAAGGCTGCCGAGGATGCCCGCGCAAACGCCAAGGCCGCGCAGGAAGAGTTCGAGCGCAAGCTCGTCCAGGCGCAGCAGGACGCCGACACCATGATCAAGGAAGCGCGCGCGCAGGCCCAGAAGGCCGCCGATGACCTCCGCGCCCGCAGCGAAGCCGAACTGGCCGAGCTGAAGAAGCGCGCCAACGCCGAGATGGATGCCGCCCGCCGCCAGGCCGTGGCCGAACTCGAGGCTCATGCCGCTGAGCTCGCTGTGAGCGTGGCGGGCAAGATCCTCGGCCGCACGATCGACGCGAAGGACCAGAAGGCCCTCGTCGAGCAGTCGATCAAGGAATTCGCCAGCACCGGCCGCTAACGGCCAGAACCCCCGAGGCAGACCATGTCCACGGCAACCAACAGCGTCGGCCGCATCTATGCGGAGAGCCTCTTCGAGCTCGCCTCGAAGCAGGGCGACGCCGCAGCGCAAGACGCGGGCGATGAGCTCGTCGATCTCGTCGAGATCGTCCGCGGCGACCGGCGCTTCGCCGAGTTCCTGCGCTCGCCGGCGATCGATGCCGCCGCGCGCGAGGCGACCCTGCAGTCGATCCTCAAGGGCCGCGTCAGCGACCTCGTGCTGCGCTTCATGCTCGTCGCGAACCGCAAGGGCCGCCTGGGCGAGCTCGAAGCGATCTCCGATGCCTACGCCAAGCTGCTCAACGAGCGCTTCGGAAAGGTCGAGGTCGATGTCTTCACGGTCGACGGCCAGCTCGATGATGGCGCGCGCGCGAACCTCGCGACCACGCTGAAGTCGCGCCTGGGCCGTGAGCCCGTGCTGCACCTGTACATGGATGCGTCGATGGTCGGCGGCATGAAGCTGCGCATCGGCGACCAGTTGATCGATGGCTCGGTGGCCGCGAAGCTGCGCCGTATGCGGCGCGCGCTTGTCGAGGACGCCGGTGCCAAGGTGCGCGCCGACATCGGCCGCTTCCTCTCCTGAACCTGAACGAACCCACCGCCCGAGCAGGGCACGCAGAACCCCGAAAGCAGAGGTCCAACCGTGAAGATCAAGACTGACGAAATCACTTCGGTCATCAAGCAGCAGATCGAGTCCTTCAGCAGCCAGCTCGAGGTCAGCGAGGTCGGCCAGGTCGTCGAGGTCGGCGACGGCATCGCCCGCATCTACGGCCTGTCGAGCGCCATGGCCGGCGAATTGCTGGAGTTCCAGTGCGTTGGCGGGAAGACGGTCACCGGCCAGGTCATGAACCTCGAGTCGGGCATCGTCGGCGCCGCGCTCTTCGGCGACCCCACCCTCGTTCGCGAAGGCGACACCGTCAAGGCGACCGGTCGCCTGCTCGAAGTGCCCGTCGGCCCTGAGCTTCTCGGTCGCGTGGTCGATCCGCTCGGCAACGCGATCGACGGCGGCGCTCCCATCAAGACCGCCCAGACCGGCAAGGTCGACATCGTCGCCCCCGGCATCAGCAAGCGCCAGCCCGTGAAGGAGCCGCTGCAGTTCGGCATCAAGGCCGTCGACAGCATGATCCCCGTGGGCCGCGGCCAGCGCGAACTCGTCATCGGCGACCGCAAGACCGGCAAGACCGCCGTCTGCCTCGACTGCATCATCAACCAGAAGCAGTACTGGGGCACCCCGGATGCGGTGGTGTGCATCTACGTCGCCGTCGGCCAGAAGGAATCGACCATCGCCGGCGTCGTCGAGACGCTGAAGAAGAACGGTGCGCTCGACTACACGATCATCGTGGCGGCAGGTGCGAGCGCCAGCGCCCCGATGCAGTACATCGCCCCGTACGCCGGCTGCTCAATGGGCGAGTACTTCATGTGGAAGGGCAAGGATGCCAACTACACCGGTCCCAAGCACGTCCTCTGCGTGTACGACGACTTGTCGAAGCAGGCCGTGGCGTACCGCGAGCTCTCGCTGCTCCTGCGCCGTCCGCCGGGCCGCGAGGCGTACCCCGGTGACGTCTTCTACCTGCACAGCCGCCTGCTGGAGCGCGCCACCAAGCTCAGCGCCGAGAACGGCGGCGGCTCGCTGACCGCGCTTCCGATCATCGAGACGCAGGAAGGCGACGTGTCGGCGTACATCCCGACGAACGTCATCTCGATCACCGACGGCCAGATCTACCTGCAGCCTGAACTCTTCGCCGCCGGGGTTCGCCCCGCCATCAACGTGGGCATCTCGGTGAGCCGCGTGGGTGGCAATGCGCAGATCAAGGCGATGAAGGAAGTCGCCGGCTCGCTGCGACTTGACCTGGCGGCCTATCGCGAGCTCGAGGCGTTTGCGCAGCTCGGGACCGAACTCGATGCCGCCAGCCAGCGCCAGCTCGACCGTGGCGCGCGCATGGTGGAACTGCTGAAGCAGGGCCAGTACACGCCGTTCGACGTCATCGACCAGTGCCTTGGCCTCTTCGCGGCCAGCAAGGGGATCATGGATGACGTCCCGGTTGCCAAGGTCCGCCAGTTCGAAGCCGACCTCCTGGCGTGGTTCCAGGGCGGTGGCAGCGCGCTGCGTGCCAAGCTCGCTGACAAGAAGTCGTTCAAGGGCATGGAGGACGAGTTCATCGCCGCCATGAAGCAGTTCAAGACCGGCTGGCGCGCCTGATCGCGCTGCTTGCCGGACCGCGCCGGGTCCCGCCGCTGCGGGCGAGGTGCGAGCCAAGGCCAATTGCTTGACCCGAAGCCGCCGCGCCCTGCGCGGCGGTTTTCGTTGGTGCCATCACGGTCCGACCATCAAGAGCCGGCCAGCGGGAGCGGTTCGAGCGATGCGGACTGCTGACATGATCAACGGGCGAAGATCCTCTGCACGATTCGATCGGGATCGGAGCACAAGGATCGAGATCCGCATGCGTTGGCGCGGCTGCTGGTGGACGATGCTGCGATCCGTGGTGATGAGCGTGGTATGACCGGACCGAGCCATGCGAGCCATGAGGGCGTTGTCCGTGCAGCCCGACCAGCCAAGGCCGACGACATGATCCACAGGCGCCCCCAGTGCCTGTTCGAAGTCCAGCGTCAGCCGAAACGGGATGCACTCATCAAGCAGCAGACGCACGCGCCCCGCCGGGCGGCCGCCAGTGGGCGAGCACTCGCTCGACCGTGGCGGCATCGATGCTGGGGAAATCATCGAGGAATGTGGTGATGCTGTCGCCGGCGGCAACATGATCAAGCAAGGCCTGGAGCGGCACACGGGTGCCACGGAACACCGGCGCACCCCCAAGGACAGCGGGATTGCGTTCGATGTCTGCAGGAAGCTCCGTGGAAGAATCCATGGCATCACCATACGGCACGATCACCGTGATGCCCGAGTGGACTCAGGAAATTCGGTGGGTGAATGTCGTCTCAAACGCAGCGCGGGCCGGCCCTCCCTCAGGGCCCGACCCGCGCGGTGTGCGTGGCAATGGTGTCGATCGATCAGTCGTCGGCGTCGTCGGTCTCGTCGTCAGTCGCGCCGTCAGTCGCGCCGCCGCCCGACTCGCCATCGTCGCCGGCTTCGAGCGCCTTCATGCGCTGCCAGTCTTCCATGGTGATGAGGACCTCACGCGCCACCGAACCCTTGTGGTCGCTCAAGATCCCCGCTGCACCCATCTGGTCGACGAGCCGGCTCGCGCGACCGTAGCCGATGGCCAGGCGGCGCTGCAGCAGGCTCACGCTGCCTCGGCCGGTCTCGATGATGATCTCGACGGCACGGTCGAACATCGGATCGCGCTCGGCGCTGAACTCGCCGGTCTGCTCGGTGTCGCCGGCAGCCTGCGCCTCGGCCTGGCTGCGGATCGCCACCAGCGAGCGCTCGAAGCTCGGCTGCGCCACGTCCTTGAGGAAGCGCGTGACGGCGCGGATCTCGTTGTCGGCGACCAAGGTGCCTTGGCAGCGGCGGAGATCGCTGCTCGACGGCGTGACGACCATCATGTCGCCCTGGCCGAGCAGCAGCTCTGCACCCTTCTGGTCAAGCACGATGCGGCTGTCCATGCCGCTGGCTACCTTGAACGCCACGCGGCAGGGCATGTTCGCCTTGATGAGGCCGGTGACGACGTTGGCCTGCGGGCGCTGCGTGGCGAGGATGAGGTGGATGCCGACCGCGCGGGCCTTCTGGGCGATGCGCACGATGCTGGTCTCGACCTCGCGGTTGGTCATCATGAGGTCGGCGAGCTCGTCGACCACGAACACGAGGTAGGGGAACTTCTTCGGGATGCGCGCCTTGGCCTGCTCGTCGGCGTCGGTCATGCCCAGACGCTCGAAGAGCTCGACCTCGCCGAGGTCGTTGAAGGTCACGATGTCGCGGACCTGCGCCCGCTGGAAGAGTTCGTAGCGCTCCTCCATCTTCGTCACGGCCCACTCGAGGATCGCCGACGCCTTGCCCATGTCGGTCACGACGGGCGCCATGAGGTGCGGGATGTTCGCGTACATGCTCATCTCGACCATCTTGGGGTCGACGAGCACGAGCTTCAGCTCATCGGGGCGCTTGGTGTAGAGCCACGACATGATGATGCTGTTCATGCACACGCTCTTGCCGCTGCCGGTTGTGCCGGCGATCAGCATGTGCGGCATCTTCGTGAGGTCGAACACCAGCGGCTCGCCCGAGCTGTCCTTGCC
>CAMDAQ010000029.1 GCA_945888705.1 Singulisphaera sp. GP187 | reverse complement strand
GCGTTGATGATCGTGGCCAGGACGACGACCAGGCACAGTCCCGCGCGCCACGCCACGCCCACGATGGGCTTAGCACCGCGCAGGCATGGCTTGCAGACCAGCAACGCAAAGAACGGCGAAAGGAGGATCGCGGCCCAATGCAGCGGGCGGACCTCGCCGTAGTTGTATGCATGGCCGCACATCGCGAGGACGCAGGCGATGGCCGCAAGGGTGGCGGCAGCCGCTGCCGTCCATGGCACGAGCTCGCATGCAGCCTCGCCCGGACAGGCGACACCGCCCTGCGCGTGCTCGACCACGACCGGTTGCGCCGATGCAGCGACGCGCAGCCGCGCTGCCTCGCGCAGGTTGAGCACACCGCTCACCATGCCGAGTCCCGCGAGCGCTGCGGCTACGGCGAACGCCATCACGCCCAGGCTCGCGAAGTTCGCCAGGATCATGAGCACGCCGAGCCCTGCAAAGACGATCGCGGCCATCATCGCCATGCCCACGCTGCATGCGTCGCGCGCCACGGCTGACCAGAGCAACCCCACCAGGACGATCGACCCGAAGAGCCCAGCCTGGAGGTAGGGGTTGCTGGCAGGGAACACCACGAACTTCCACGCCAGGCCGCCAAGGATCACCGCGACGATCGACCACTGCACCCACCAGGCCGAGCGCATGCGCGACACGACCGCACCCACGAGCGCCGCCACGCCGACCGCGTAGGGCAGCACGTGCCAGCGCTCAGCCGGCGGCAGTCCGACCGGACCGACCTCCAGGAGGAAGCTCGCCACGAACGCGACCGGTGCTGCCAAGGCCTGTCCGACCTGCGCACGGCGCACGGCCTGCTGGCGATCATGTTCAGGTCGTCGCGCCACCATCACCACGCCGAAGCCGCCCACCGCCATCCCGGCGATCGCCGGCAGCAGCAGGACCTTCACGAGATAGAGCGCAACCTCAAGCAGCATGCCTCACTCGGCCTTCGACTCGTCGGCCTCAAGACCGATCACCAAGCGCACCTCGTCACCGAGCGCCTTCGGCGGCTTCTCGATGCCCCACGTCATGCCGAACTCGCTGCGCTTGATCGTGACCTGGCACTCGAAGCCGACCTTCTTGCCCGTCGGTCCCTTGCCCACGCCAGTGACGACGCAGTCGACCATCACGGGCTTGGTCACGCCATGCAGCGACAGGTCGCCGGTCAGCGTCCAGTGGCGCTCGGTCACGCGCGTGCCGCCGGTCGAGGTGAACGAGATCGAGGGGAACTCCCTTTCATTGAAAAAGTTCGGACCCTTCAGGTTGTTGTCGAGCTTCTCGCTGCCGGTGTCGATGTTCTTGAGCTCGGCGACGGCCTTGATCGTCGGCGCGGCCGAGTCATCCATGGGCCACGCCACGCTGCCCGAGAGCGCATTGATGCGGCCCCAGAACTGCCCGGCCTCCAGATGCTGAATCCGGAAGAGCGCCATGCTGTGGACGGGATCGAGGGTGAGTTCGCCCTCGGCAGCAGGTTGCGCAAGCACCACCGCGGCGTTCGCCGGAGCGCTCCACATGGGCCGCGATGCAGCCGCGAGCAACGGAATGGCGATCAACGATGAAGCGACGATCAGGGTGCGCATGCAAGCCTCCAAGGGGTCGGAGGATCATACGGAGCGCACCCATGCAGGATCGATGCAAACGGGCGAATGGCATGGCCCAGCCGAGCCGGTCCGATCGACTCGATCACGGCGTGTGCGCCGGACAACGCCCGTCAGGGTGCCAGCGCCTGGTGACCCACGATCTCAAGACCGAAGCCATGCAGCCCGGGCAAGGCGCGCGGATGATCGGTCAGCAGGCGCAGTCGCGACAGCCCAAGGTCACGCAGGATCTGTCCACCGATGCCATATTCACGTTCGCCCATGGGCTGCGCCTTGCCGCCGATTCCCGATGGTCGGGTGAGGTCGGGCGCATTCACGTCATCGCCGGCAGCGCGGCGGATCGCGTGCAGGCGCGAACGAAGGCTGTCATCGGTCTCCTCGGGGCGCAGGTACACGAGCGCGCCGCGTCCGGCCGCGCGGATCGCGCGCAGCGAGGCGCGGATCGTCTCCTGTCCGCTGCGATCACCCGCTGCGGCGGCACCGAAGATGTCACCGAGCACGTCGCGGCGATGCATGCGCACGAGCACGGCCTCGTCGATGGGTGCCACGGTGCCGTCGGCGCCGGGGATCCCGACGCCGCCGCAGGTCAGCGCCAGGTGCGGCTGCGGATCGATCGTGCTGTGCCAGGCGAGCACCGTGAACTCGCCCTCGGGCGTCATCACGCGTTCGCCAGTGACGGGCTCGATGCGGCGCACCAGGCTCTCGCGGCGCAGTCGCCATTCGATCACCTGCTCGACCGAGCACATCTTGAGCCCGTGCTGCGCGCACAGCAGCTCAAGGTCCGGCACGCGGGCCATCTCGCCATCCTCGCGCACGACCTCGATGATGCACGCGGCGGGCCGCAAGCCAGCGAGTCGGCACAGGTCCACGCTGCCTTCGGTCTGGCCGGTGCGCACGAGCACGCCGCCGTCGCGGGCGCGCAGCGGGTTGATGTGGCCCGGACGCACGAAGTCGTCCGGCCGCGAGGCTGGGTCGCACATCAAGTGGATCGTCTTGACGCGGTCGCGCGCGCTGATGCCCGTGCCCACGCCGTGCCGCGGGTGGCCATCCACGCTGACGGTGAAGGGCGTCGCACGCAGGCTCGTGTTGATCGCCGCCTGCGGCACCAGGTCCAGCCGCTCGCACGATGCACCATCAAGCGCCACGCACAGGTAGCCAGCGCCCACACGGGTCATGAAGTTCACCTGCTCGACCGTCAGGGACTCGGCCGCACACACGAAGTCGCCCTCGTTCTCCCGGTTCTCGTCGTCCACCATGACCACGATGCGGCCTGCGCGGAGTTCGTCGAGGATCTCGGGGATGGGGCTGAGCGGCATGGGAGGGAAAGCGTAGCCGCGAGCGTCGTACGATCGCGTCATGCCCACGCCAGCCCGTCGCACCAGCACCCGATCCACCACGTCGAAGCGGGCCACGAAGCCCGCGGTCGCCACGCGCGCGCCGAAGCTCACGCCATCGCAACGCGCCACGATGCAGCGCTGGTTACTGGAACTCACCGACCTGCCCACGGCCGCAGGCCGCGAGCACCGCGTCATGGCATGGATCGACCAGTGGCTCGCCGCGCGCGCCGACCGGCTCGCCGTCGCGCGTGACGATGCAGGCAACTACCTGATCACGCGGCGCGATCTTCCACGCGGCGCACAGCAGGTGCTCATGACGGCGCATCTGGATCATCCGGCGTTCGTGATCACGCGCATCGAGCGAGGGTGCGTGCACCTGGAGTTCCGGGGCGGGGTGCTCGATGCCTACTTCGCCGGAGCACGGCTCGAGGCGATCGACGCGGGCGATGCGCATCATGCGCTGCGCATCGAGCGTGCTGACCTCAAGGCCACGCCCTTCAAGACCGTGATCGCCATGCCCACGGGCACCGCGGCCGCCAAGGCGCGCGCGCTGCAGGAGCTTGCCGTGGGCGACATCGCCCGCTGGCGCTGGTCAGGTTCGCGTGGAGCCGAGCGAGCGCATGTGGCCACGCACGCCCTGCCCGCGCTGGTGCCGGGTGGGCGCACGCGGCGGGCAGCGGTCCTGCGCACGCACGCCTGCGATGACCTGGCGGCAGCGGCGATCGCGCTGGCGGTGCTCGATGCCACGCTCGCCCGCAAGGACATGGCGCACCTGGGCCTCGTGCTGACCGTGGCCGAGGAAGTGGGCTTCATCGGTGCGATCCATGCCGCACGCAACGGATTCATTCCAAAGCGCGCGCTGCTGCTGAACCTTGAGAACTCGCGCAGCTACCCGCACGACTCGCCCATCGGCGCCGGTGCGATCCTGCGCATCGGCGACCGAGCCACGGTCTTCGATGCGGGCATCGTGAATGCGCTCTCGGCTGAGTTCGGGCGGCTCGCCAAGGCCGATCCGGACTTCCGTTGCCAACGCAAGCTCATGCCCGGCGGCTGGTGCGAGACGACCACCTTCGGCTGCTACGGCTACCGAAGCGTATGCCTCTGCCTGCCGCTGGGGAACTACCACAACATGGAACGGCTCGAGCGCGTCGAGGCAGGCTCGGGCCCGGCGCGCATGGGGCCCGAGTTCGTCTCGATCGACGACTGCTCGAGCCTTGCCGCCATGCTGCTGGTCGCGGCGTCCATCCTCGCCAGGCCCATCGCGTGGGATGGCAAGGCCACGATGGAGACCCTATACGCCCAGAAGAAGCGGGTGCTGACCGCGCAGGATTGAGCGCTACATGCGCGCAGCTTGCGGGTTGTCGATTGCCATTCCGCTCACTCCCTCCGACAATGATGGCCAACCATGCCCACGCCGTTCCAGCCCGGTAGCGCATCGACCGACGAGGAACTCGCGCTCGCCATCGAGCTCGATGCTCGTGGTCTTGACGGGATGGCACCGGCGCGGATGCTGCAGCGCTGGGCGGCCGTCGTCGGCTCGGCTCGTGACCGACCGATGGCGGCGCTGGCGGCTGCCGAAGCCTGCATCGCCAGCGCAATCCGTGATGGCGGCGAGCCGCTGGAGGCGGCGCAGCAGCTTGCAGCAGCGCACCCCATGCTCGCCGATGACTTCATGGCCGCTGCGCTCGGCTTCGGGATGCCGGAAGGCGACCTGCCGGGCGATCTCGTCCCGGGTGCGATCGTGCTGGGACGGTGGCGCATCGACCGGGTCGTCGGTCGCGGCCTGACCGGCACCGTGGCGCTTGCCGTCGACGCGTTGCTGGGCTCGCCCGAGCAGCCTCGTCACGTCGCGCTCAAGCGGTTCGAGTCCGATGCCACCGGCCTTGCCTTGCGCCACGCCCGGCACGAACTGTCCACCCTGCTGTCACTTCCTGAAGGTTGTGGGCCCAAGGTCATCGGCTTCCACGCCGATCGGGCCGGCAGTGCCGTCCTGGTCACGGCATGGGAACCATCGACGCCGCCGATCCACCTTGGCGCACTTCCCGAAGCGCTCTGGACCATGGACCGCATCCACGCGCGCGGCATCGCGCATGGTGATCTCAAGCCCGATCACCTGCGGCTGCGCAGCGACGGCTCGTGCTTCCTGATCGACTGGGGGAGCGCGGGTCCTGCCGATCACGCGGGCAAGGCACTGGATGCCGAACGATTGGCACGCATCGTGCGAACGATCGGTGGATCCACCGGCGCTGCACCGTGGGTCATCGAGCCGGCGGCGTGGCTCTGCGCGCAACACCACCTCGGCCTGGCGGCGAACTGGCTCGCTGCCTGCGCACCTCGGCGCCACGTACGACGACTGCTGCGACCGATTGTTGCTGCAGTCGCGGTGATCCTGATGGCTACCCTGCTGGCCTGGACGATCGGTCCATGGAGCCGCACGCCCGCGGAGGCGGCGATCGAACGCCTCCGTTCCCGAGGCAACCTGATCGAAGTCGTGCAAGGGCCCGACGGCGCCCCTGCGGGGGCGTGGCTGGCGTGGCCGCGGTTCGATCCGGCCGTCCCGGCACGCGAACGACTGGTCTTCTGGATCGACCTGAAGGATGGGCTGGAGGTGATTTCTCGCAAATCTCCAGGAAGCCTGTCACCAGCGACGTGGCCCGAGTCACTCTCCCAGAGCCCCGCGGCGCCTCCATGAACCACGAACGACCACGTCGATCCCTTCGCTCCCTCACGACGGCCGCCGTGCTCGGGGCGGCTGTGCTCGCCGCCATCGCGCTGCTCGTGCCGCGCGCATCCGTGACGGCCGATGCACCGCAGCTGCTCGTCGGCAGCCAGACCTTCCGCGCGGCGCCGAGCACGATCGAGTTCATGGACTGGCTCGCCACGCGCGAGATGCTGCGCGGCGGCAAGGGCTCGGATGACGGCTCGATCCACGCGATCCTGATCGACCGACGGCTCGCGCCATCGATGGTGATCCCTGCGGGCGGGCTGCGCGCACGTCGGTTCCAGCTCGACCAGGACGGCACCATCATGCATCACGAGGCCTCCACCGCGGATGCCTGCTCGGTGGTGCTCGTCCCCGACGAGCGCGATCCCAACCTGCTGATGGTGCTCTGCGAGGGTCCGTGCACCAGCGCATCGGGTCGATGCGTGCTGCGGTTCGATCCGGAATCGCTGCGCTTCGAGTGCGCGTGCCCATGAGCCAGCCGCAGCAGCAGGATGATCCGCCAGCCGATGCGGCGCGCCGCGCGCTGGCCGATCGACTGATGGCGGCGCGCGCGCTGATGCTCGCGCGCATCCGACAACGCCTCGCGCAAGCCGGGCTCTGCTCGACGCAGGCCGAGGACATCTTCTCCACCACCCTGCGCCGGGCCGATGCTGCGGCCGCGGCCGGAAGGTTGGTGGCGGAGATCGATGACCAGCATCTGCTTGCCTTGGCCACGGCGATCAGCCGCAACGCCGTGCGTGAGGAGAGCCGACGGGAACGACGGGATCGGGAGCGTCAGGATGGCGCGGCGCGCCACGGTTCGACGACGACTGCATCGCAGCAGCCTTGCGAACTCGAAGCTCCGGCGGATCCCTTCCTCGTTCTGAGCGGGATCGACGTCGATGTGGTGCAATTGCGCCTGCGCGGAGCGACCTGGAGCGTGATCGCCGAGCAACTCGGGATGACGGCCTCGGCGGCGCATCGGCGCTACTTCCGCGCCATGCAGCGCCTTGCCGCAGGCGGGTGATGCCGACAGCCGCGCGCGGCCTTGGTCTACGATCCGCGGCCCATGACCTGCGACCCAGCCGAACCCGTCGCTCGCGCCCTGCGTGCGGCGATCGCCGCCGAGTGCGGCATCGATCCAGCGAACGCGGACCCGCGCGTGCAGCCCGCGGCCAACCCGGCCTTCGGTGACCTGCAGGCGAACTTCGCCATGGCCCTCGCCAAGCAGTGCGGCCGCAACCCGCGCGACCTGGCGCAGGCGGTGATCGCGCGCCTGGGCGATGGCCTGTCGGACCGCTGCGAGCCGCTGCAGGTCGCCGGTCCGGGCTTCATCAACATCACGCTGCGGCCCGCTGCGCTCGGCGCCGCGCTCCAGGCCTTCGATGCACCGAACCTGGGCATCGAGCCCCCTGCTGACACCCACACCTGCGCGGTCGACCTGTGCGGCGTGAACGTGGCCAAGCAGATGCACGTCGGCCACCTGCGCGCCACGATCATCGGCGACACGATCGCGCGCACCTACGAACGCCTGGGCTGGCGCGTCTTCCGGCAGAACCATCTGGGCGACTGGGGCCTGCCGATCGCGATGACGCTCGCCAGCCTGCGTCGGCGCGGCACGGATCTGGCCACGCTCACGCTCGATGACCTCAACGCGGCCTATCGCTCGGCGCAGGCCGAGGGCCGCGACGACGAAGCCGGCCTTGCTGCGGTGCACGCCTGCGGCTGCGGGCCGCACCGCCTGGCCGAGCTCGAGGCCCAGCACGAGGGCGCCTCGGCCGCCATCGCCGATGCGAAGTCCACGCTCGTGCGCCTGCAATCGGGCGATGCCTCGCTCGTGCGCGACTGGGAGCGCATCATCGAGGTCACCATGCGCGAGGTCTACGCCGCAGCGGATCTCCTCAACGTGCGGCTCGATCCCGCGAGCGAGAAGGGCGAGAGCAGCTTCCGCGACGAGCTTGCGCCGGTCGTCGAGTCGTTCGAGCGCGCGGGCCTGGCGATCATCGACCAAGGTGCGCTGGTCGTGCGCTATCCCGACCGCGAGCGCCCGATGCTCATCCGCAAGTCCGACGGCGCCTTCCTCTATGCGACCACCGACCTTGCGGCGCTGCGTCACCGCATCCAGGGCCTGGGTGCCGAGCGCGTCATCTACTGCGTGGACGTACGCCAGCGCGACCACTTCAAGGATGTCTTCGATGCCGTGCGCATGATCGGCTGGACCAAGCTCACGCGCCGCCGCGACGGCCGCGACGTCGAGGTCGAGTGCCAGCTCGTGCATGTCCCCTTCGGCACGGTGCTCGGCGCGGACAAGAAGCCGCTCAAGACACGCAGCGGCGAGAACTTCACGCTCAAGGCGCTGCTCGACGAGGCGATCGACCGCGGCGTGCGTGAAGTGACCGCCCGCGCCGCCGACCCGGCCAGCCCCACGCACGGCATGAGCGCCGACGAACTCCACGCGATCGGCCAGGCGGTCGGCATCGCGGCCGTGAAGTACGCCGACCTCGGCGGCGAGGTCTCGCGCGACTACGTGTTCGACCTCGACCGCATGGTCGCCTTCGAGGGCGACACCGGCCCATACCTTCAGTACGCGCACGCGCGCATCGCGAGCATGCTGGCGAAGGCCGGCGATGCCGCCGCATGGACCGATGCGCCGATCGATCCCGCCGCGCCCGAGGAGAAGGCGCTGGGCTTCGCGATCCTGCGCTACCCCGCCGCCGTGCGCAGCGCCGCCGACCAGTGCGCACCGAGCACGATCTGCGCGTACCTCTACGCGCTGGCCAATGCGTTCAACGCCTTCTACCAGGCGTGCCCGGTGCTCAAGTGCGACGATGCACGGGTGCGCGCGAGCAGGCTGCGACTCGCGCACCTCACGCGCCGCACGCTCGCCGACGGGCTCTCGCTCCTGGGGATCAGCGCGCCGTCGCGCATGTGACCCCTGCGCGGTTCAGGTGCCGAAGCACCGATCGCCCGCATCGCCCAGTCCCGGGCAGATGAAGAAGCGCTCGTTGAGGCAGCGATCGAGCGCCGCTGCGTAGACCCGCACATCGGGGTGCGCGGCCTGCATGGCGGCAAGACCCTCCGGCACGACCACCAGGCAGACCACGCTGATGTCGCGCGCGCCGGTGCGCTTGACCTCGTCGACCGCACGCGCCGCGCTGCCGCCGGTGGCGAGCATCGGATCCACCACGAGCACGGGGCCATCCTGCACGTCGGGCGGAAGCCGCAGGTAGTACTCCTCGGGCTGCGCGGTGCGCTCGTCGCGACGGATCCCGATGTGACCCACGCGCGCCTCGGTGAAGAGCGCGAGGATGCCATCGGTCATGCCGAGCCCTGCGCGCAGCACCGGCACGAGCGTGGGTGCGCACCGCAGACGCCGCGCGAGCATGCGCTCCATCGGCGTGTGGATCTCGACGGGCTCGGTCTCGAAGCGACGACTCACTTCATACGTCATGAGCCCCGCGATTTCCCCGAGCAACCTGCGGAAATCGCTGCTGGGTGTGGTGCGCTCGCGCAGCACGCTGAGCTTGTGCTGGATCAGCGGATGGTCGACCAGCCAGAGGTTCGGGTGCTGCGGGTGCGGCTGCATGCGGCGTGTTGTACCCGCGCACCGATAGCATCGCCCGCGCGGCCCGGGTCCTTCGTGGGTGGCCGCACCGCTCCCACCGGAACCCGACATGTCGACCATGACCAACGCGCGTGCACCGCAGGCATCACGGCTCTTCAACGCGAGCTGCCTCGCCCTCATCGTGACCGCCATGAGCTTCGCCCTGCGCGGCAGCGCCATGGGTGCATGGACCGCGGAGTTCGGGCTCACCAACGAGCAGGCCGGCTGGATCAACAGCACCGCCTTCTGGGGCTTCACGCTGGCGATGGTCTTCGGCGGCCCGCTGTGCGACGCGATCGGCATGGCGGCGATCGCACGCCTGGCGTTCGTCGGGCATCTGGCCGGCATCCTCCTGACCATCTTCGCGTGGGACTCCTGGAGCCTCTTCACCGGCACGCTCCTCTTCGGGATCGCCAATGGTTCGGTCGAGGCTGCCTGCAACCCGCTCATCGCCGCGCTCTATCCCGACAACAAGACCACCAAGCTCAACCACTTCCACGTGTGGTTCCCCGGCGGCATCGTGATCGGTGGCCTGGTCGCGTTCGCCATGGCCAAGGCTGGGCTCGGGTGGAAGGTGCAGTTCGCGTCCATGCTCATCCCCCTGGCTGCCTACGGCGCGCTCTTCCTCGGGCAACCGATGCCGCAGACCGAGCGCGTGTCGATGGGCCTCTCGGGCGGCGCGATGGTGCGCGCGTGCCTCAATCCGGTCTTCCTGCTCATGGTCGTGTGCATGCTCATGACCGCGGCGACCGAGCTCGGGCCGGGCCAGTGGATCCCGAGCATCCTCGAGAACGCTGGTGTTTCCGGCATTCTGGTGCTCGTCTGGATCACGGGGCTGATGGCGATCGGCCGCCAGTTCGCGGGTCCCTTCGTGCATCGGCTGCAGCCGCTGGGCATGCTGCTGGCCAGCGCCGTGCTGAGCGCAGCGGGCCTCTTCCTCATGAGCCGTTCATCGGGCGGCATGCTGTTCGTGTCGGCCACCGTCTTCGCCTTCGGCGTCTGCTTCTTCTGGCCCACGATGCTCGGCTTCGTGAACGAGCGCTTCCCTGCCACCGGTGCGCTGGGCTTGGCGATCATGGGTGGTGCCGGCATGCTCAGCGCGGGCTTCGTGCTGCCGGTGATCGGCCGCTTCTACGACGAGGGCATCACGGCGCGGCTGCCCGAAGGCGTGAGCGCCGATGCGCTGAAGTCCGCCGCAGCGGGCAGCGAACAGGCTGCGCAGTGGATGTCGATCCAGGCTGGTGCGGGGCTTGATGCACTCGGCAAGGTCGCCGTGCTGCCCGTCGCACTGGCCGTGGTGTTCCTGGTGCTCTTCACCCTCACGCCGCGCAAGCCCGCGGCGCACTGAACCCACTCAGGCGCCGGGGATCCACGGCGTGTCAGCAACGCCGCGCTCCTTGTTGGCGCGTCGCGCCATCGCGAAGAAGAGATCGCTCAGCCGGTTCAGGTAGACGAGGATCGCATCGCCCACGGGCTCGGAGTGGTTCAGGCTCACGACCTGGCGCTCGGAGCGCCTGCAGACGGTGCGCGCCAGGTGCAGGCGCGCGGCGAGTTCGCTGCCACCGGGCATCACGAAGCTGCGGATCGGGTCGTTGCCCGACTCGACTTCGTCGATCCAGCCCTCGGCCTCGCGGATGTGGGCCTCGCCGATCCGGACGATCTTGGACTGCTGGCGGGCCCCTTCCGGGGTCGCCAGGTCTGCGCCGATGTCGAAGAGCCGGGACTGGATCTGGCCGAACATGGCCAGGAGCCGCCCATCGAAGCCCCGGGCGGGCTCGCAGCCACTTGCGCAGAGCCCCACGACCGCATTCAGCTCGTCGATCGTGCCGTAGGCCTCGATCCGGGGGTGATCCTTCGCCACCCGGGCCCCGCTGAAGAGGCCGGTCGTGCCGTCGTCGCCGGTCTTGGTGTAGAGCTTCATGAGAGGCCTCCTTCGTGATCGAGCCCTGGTGGGATTCAGATCCCGAGGGAGGTTATCGATGCTGGTCGCGCCTCGACTGGCGAGTCTCCCGGACCGGCCCGACAAACGAGGATTTTGGCGTATTCCACCTCGATCTGCCGTATAGTCCCTTTGCGGCTCCGTCATGGTCCTTGCCAAGGTCTAGGGCGGGTGGGTTCGCAGGTCAGCCGTCCACTTCTCACGACCTGCAGCATCGACGGATCGTCCCACGATCCATTTCATGAGTGAACCGAGCGTCATGCCCGGTCCACGCATGCGGTGTCCCGACACTCGGCAACGCCGGCCTCGTCGGTCGGTCCAGCAAGGAGCCTCCCTTGAAGCAACGCAACGCATTCACCATCGTCGAACTGCTCGTCGTCGTGGCGATCATCAGCCTGCTGATCGCCATCCTCCTGCCTGCGCTCGGTCGCGCGCGCGATGCCGCGCTCGTCACCCAGAGCCTGGGCAACCTCCGCAACCTCGCTGCTGCCAACGCCACCTACGGCGCTGACTACAGCGACCGTCAGTTCACGCTGGCTGGTGATGACTTCGGCCTCGCGGCCGGCAACTGCGCCACGTACCTCGGCACCATTGGTTGCCCCGGCCAGGCGATCCTCGGCTGGGATGACACGGGCAACCTCTGGGGCTACTGGCTCGGTGGCGGCCTCTGCCCGCCGAACTACCCCGGCAATTGCGGCAACTGGATCGTGTACTGGCCCAACGAGTGGAACTTCACGAACGGCTTCTTCGGCTACTACCGCCTGCCGAACTGCAAGCCCTTCAACACCTACGTCAACGGTCGCTTCTACGACCGCTCGTTCGTGGCCCCCAAGGACAAGCTCACCATGGAGCGCGCCGAAGAAGGCATGGGCGACCCCGGTGAATTCACCATCCTTCCGCAGCAGCCCGGCCAGGTCGTCTTCTCGACCTACGTGTGGAGCCCCGCTGCGCTCTGGAGCCCCGACGTCATGTCGCGCAACGGCTTCAAGCAGCCCAACACGCTGCCCAGCGCGTGGAAGTGCCCGTCGCAGGGTCAGGCCAAGTACTCGGAACTCAAGACCCGCATGATCGAGTTCTACTGGTTGCAGAACCAGGACGGTGGCCCGACCAACCCGGGCTTCTCGGGCGGTTACACCCCGTGGTACTTCAACCAGGGCAACGCCAGCACGCCGAACGCCATGTTCTACGACGGTCACGTCGCGGGCATCGCCGTCTCGGAAGTGATGGACGCCGACCGCCGCGCTCGTGCGGGCTGGAACGGCGCCGTCGGCGCTCCGCCGGCCACTGGCCGTGGCCTGTGGCACACCGGCACCCCGCTGGGCGCGAACGGCTTCTACCAGCAGCTGTCGTTCGACATGCTGGCTGACACGTCGTTCCACATGCTCACGACCGATGGCATCCTCGGTCGTGACGTCCTCGGCGCGAAGTGATCCGGCGCTCGGGCTCCGCGGCCTGAGTGCATGACCTCAGCAGCCGGGTTCAGAGCCCTCCGAAAGCACCTTCCAACGGGCCCCCTCGCGGGGCCCGTTGTGTTTTTGCGCCTCTCGCGGCGAATGTGGGCGAAATCCGACGAAGCACGTCGGCGCTGGCTCGGTGTCGCACGGCCTCGTGATTATCCTGTCTCGTTTCGATGGGAGAACTCCAGATGCCTGCTGCGCGCAACCGTGCCTTCACGATCGTCGAGCTCTTGGTAGTGGTCGCCATCATCAGTCTGCTGATCGCCATCCTCCTGCCGGCGCTCGGCCGAGCGCGCGATGCCGCGCTGATCACGCAGAGCCTGGCCAACCTGCGCAACCTGGCTGCAGCCAACGCAACCTACGGCGCTGATTACGCCGACCGCCAGTTCACCGCAGCCGGCGATGACTTCGGCGTCGTGCAGGGCAACTGCAACACCTACATCAACACGGTCACCTGCCCGCCGCAGCAGATCGCCGGCTGGGACATGAACGGCGGCCTGTGGGGTTTCTGGCTCGGTGGCGGCATGTGCCCGCCCAACTACCCCGGAAACTGCGGCAACTGGATCATCTACTGGCCGAACGAGTGGGGCTTCACCAACGGCATGTTCGGCTACTGGCGCCTGCCGAACTACAAGGCCTTCAATACCTACGTCAACGGCCGTTACTACGACCCGGTCTTCTGGGCTCCCAAGGATCTGCTCTGGATCGGCCAGGCGACTCCGGGCTTCCAGTATCCGGGTGAGTTCATCCCGCCGTCGGCCGTCGGTGGAACGAGCATCCGCAGCACGTATGTGTGGAGCCCGGCTGCATGCTGGAATCCCGATGTGCTGTCGCGCAAGGGGTTCAAGCAGCCCTCGTCGCTGCCGGCCGGGTGGAAGTGCCCATCGGCCGGCCAGGCCAAGTACCCGGAACTCAAGACCCGCATGATCGAGCACTCCTGGCTGCAGAACCAGGATGGCGGCGCCGTCAATCCCGGGTTCGCCGGGGGCGCCTCGCCATGGCTCTTCAACCAGGGCTACGCGAGCACTCCCAACGCCATGTTCTTCGACGGGCATGTGGCCTCGATCGCCGTGTCCGAAGTGATGGATGCCGATCGCCGCATGCGTGCGAGCTGGGATGGCGCCACCGGCGCTCCGCCCCTGACGGGTCGCGGCCTGTGGCACACCGGAACGCCGCTCGGCGTGAACGGCTACTACCAGCAGCTCTCGTTCGACATGCTCGCCGACACGAGCTTCCATGTGCTCACGACCGATGGCATTCTTGGTCGCGACATCCTTGGTGCCAAGTAGGATCTCCTCCCGATGGCTCACGCCCAACGCAGCGCGCCCGGACCACGGGCCTTCACCATCGTTGAACTTCTGGTGGTCGTTGCGATCATCAGCCTGCTCATCGCCATCCTGCTGCCGGCTCTCGGCCGCGCGCGCGATGCAGCCTTGGTCACCCAGAGCCTGGGCAACCTGCGCAATCTCTCGGCCGCCAACGCCACCTATGGTGCCGACTACGCCGATCGACAGTTCCAGGCCACGCCCGATGATGTGGGCGCGTTCGGCAGCTGCCAGAACTACCTGCAGACGGCATGCCTGCCGGCGGTCATCCTTGGCTGGCAGGGCCAGACCCAGTGGTCGATTTCGGTCGGTCCCGGTCCGGTCGATTGCCCCGGGCTCGTGGGCTGCGACAACTTCTTCCTGCTCGAGCCCGGCACCTTCGAGACCAGCCGAAACCTGTTCGGTGCGTGGCGCGCGCCCAGCGTGCAGGGGTTCTCCAACTACCTGAACGGCCGCTACTACGACAAGGCATTCTTCGCGCCCAAGGACCTCATCAACCTCGAGCTCGCCGATCCGTACATCAATTCGCCCGACAGCTTCAGTTACGTCGACACCATCGGCATCGTGTTCCCCACCTACTGCTTCAGCCCGGCTGCAATGTGGGGGCCGGATGTGCTCTCGCGCAAGGGCTTCAGGGATCCCCGCGTGATGCCCGCCGGGTACCGCGCGCCGGCGGTCGGCCAGGCGGCGTACCCCGAGCTCAAGACCCGTATGATCGAGCATCAGTGGCTGCAGAACCAGGATGGCGGCCCCACGAATCCCTCATTCGAGGGCGGATCCCAGCCGTGGATCTTCAACCAAGGCATCAACAGCAACCCGAACGCACTCTTCTTCGACGGTCACGTCGCCTCGATCGCGTGCTCCGAAGTGATGGATGCTGACCGCCGCATTCGCGCCAGCTGGAACGGTGTGGCCGGTGCACCGCCCGTCACCGGCCGGGGCCTGTGGCACACCGGCACGCCGTACGGCACCAACGGTTACTACCAGCAGTTCTCGTTCGACATGCTCGTTGACACGAGCTTCCACGTGCTGACGACCGACGGCATCCGCGGTCGCGACATCCTCGGCGCGAAGTGATCGCGAGTGGATCGCGCTCGGTGCGCATCACGATCGCGAAGCGATGGCGGCGTCCGTTCGTCGGCGCCGTGTGAGCGCCTGCAAACAGCGGCACGTACCAGCATGTGGAGCATGATCCTGAACGAAAAAGGCCCCGGCAGTTGCCGGGGCCTTGTGGCATGCGCAGGATGCTGGGCGTGCTGGATGGACGTGAAGCTCAGATCGGCGGAGCCGATCAGTAATCCATATCGCCCATGCCGCCGCCCGGACCAGCCGGAGCCTTGGCCTTCTTCTCCTTGATCTCGATGATCGCGCAGTCGGTCGTCAGCAGCAGGCCACTGATGCTGGCCGCGTTCTGCAGCGCCACGCGCTCCACCTTGGTCGGCACGATGATGCCGGCCTTGACCAAGTCCTGGTACTCGCCCGTCGCGGCGTTGAAGCCGAAGCTCGGCTCGGTCGACTCATCGACCTTCTGCGCGATGATCGAGCCGTCGAGGCCGCAGTTGGAGGCGATCTGCTTGATCGGTGCGCTGAGCGCGCGCAGGACGATGTCCACGCCGACCTTCTCGTCGCCCTCGAGGCCCTTCTTGAGCTTCTCGAGCGCCTTGCGGGTGCGCAGCACGGCGACGCCGCCACCGGGGAGGATGCCCTCCTCGACAGCCGCGCGGCACGCGTGAAGCGCGTCCTCGACGCGAGCCTTCTTCTCCTTCATCTCGACCTCGGTCGCCGCGCCCACATTGATCTGGGCGACGCCACCGGCGAGCTTGGCCAGGCGTTCCTGGAGCTTCTCGCGGTCGTAGTCGGAGCTGGTCGCATCGATCTGCCCCTTGATCTGCTCGATGCGGCCCTGGATGTCCTTGGTCTTGCCGGCACCCTCGACGATCGTGCAGTTGTCCTTGTCGACCGTGACCTTCTTGGCGCGGCCGAGGTCGGACAGGTTCAGGCCCTCGAGCTGGATGCCCAGCTCTTCCATGACGGCGGTGCCGCCGGTGAGCGTGGCGATGTCGCCGAGCATTTCCTTGCGGCGGTCACCGAAGCCCGGCGCCTTGACGGCGCAGATCTTGAGCACGCCACGCAGCTTGTTCACCACGAGGGTGGCCAGCGCTTCGCCGTCGATGTCCTCGGCGACGATGAGCAGGCTCTTGCCGCTCTCGGCGATCTTGCCGAGCACGGGCAGCAGGTCCTTGGCCGCCGAGATCTTCTTCTCGTGGATCAGGACGTAGCAATCCTCGAGCACGCACTCCATGGTCGCCTGGTTGGTGACGAAGTGGGGGCTGAGGTAGCCCTTGTCGAACTGCATGCCCTCGAGGAGCTCGACCTCGGTCTCGAGGCTCTTGCCTTCCTCGACGGTGATGACGCCGTCCTTGCCGACCTTGTCCATGGCTTCGGCGATGATCTTGCCGATGGCCATGTCCTGGTTCGCGCTGCAGGAGCCGACCTGGGCGATCTCGGTGCTGTTCTTCACCGGCTTCGACAGGCGCTTGAGTTCATCGACGACGGCGGCGACCGCATGGTCGATGCCGCGCTTGACCGCATTGGCGTTGGCGCCGGCGGTGATGTTCTTCAGGCCTTCCTGATAGATCGCCTCGGCGTAGACCGTGGCGGTGGTGGTGCCGTCGCCGGCATCCTTGCTGGCCTTGCTGGCGACTTCCTTGACCATCTGGGCGCCCATGTTCTCGTAGGCGTCTTCCAGCTCGATCTCCTTGGCCACGGTCACGCCGTCCTTGGTGACGGTCGGGGCGCCGAAGGACTTCTCGAGGATCACGACGCGGCCCGACGGGCCGAGGGTGACCTTGACGGCCTTCGCGAGCTTCTGAACGCCGCGGAGGATGCGCTCGCGGGCGTCGGTGTCGTATGCGATCTGCTTTGCTGCCATGGTGTGGTTCCTTGCTTGGTTGGGTGTGGTTGGGTACCAGGACCGCCGTCAGCCGATCTCGATCCACGCGACGCGTTCGGCGTCGAAGACGTAGATGTGCGAGCCGTCGGTGACCTTCACGAGGCCATCGGATTCCTGAGGCACCAGCAGCGCGCGCTTGACGATGCACGGGTGCGAGCCTGCGAACTCGATGCGCAGGTCACGCTGGCCGTTCAGTTCCTTGAGCGCAGTGCGGAGTGCTGTGGAATCCATGGTGGTCCCGGCGCTGGATCAGTCGATGACGCCGAGGATGTCTTCCTCGGTCATGATGAGGAAGGTCTCGGTGTCGATCTTGACTTCGGTGCCGCTGTAGGCGCTGAAGATGACCGTGTCGCCCTTCTTCACGCTGAAGGGCATCCAAGTGCCCTTGTCCTTGTTGAGCACGCCGTTGCCGAGCGCGATCACCTTGCCGGTCTTCGGCTTCTCCTTGGCGGTCTCGGGCAGGAAGATGCCGCTGTCGGTCTTGGTCTGGGCTTCCTCGCGCTTGACGAGGATCTTGTCTCCGAGGGGACGAACCTTCATGTGTGAATCTCCTTTGGGTCGTGTGAAACGGAAGGGTGAGCGCGCGCTCACCTGGGGAAATGCCCGCCGTGAGGGAATCCCCCGGCGGGCTGTGAAGGCCAGTAGCCGGCGTAGTGGCGCTGCACCACGCGGCGAAGGGTGTCGAGGAAGGTCTCGAGCGAGCAACTGCGCTCAAGCACGGCAAAGGCGCCCTCGTGGAGAGCGTCGCGCAGGGACCGCCCCTGGTCGCGGACCGATGGCTGCGGCGGGCGCACGACCACGGTCGGTGGCGGGGCATCCATGCGGCGCAGGATCTGGAGGACGCGCGGACCGGCGGGCTCACCCGCGCCATCACCAACTGGCAGCCCGATGTCGACCACCGCAATGTGGACCTTGACCTGACGAACGACCTGGTCGCTCTCGGTCAGGTTGCGCGCCCGCAGGCACCGAATCCCCTGCGGCTCAAGCAGACGAGGCAGCAGGTCGGCGAAGGTGTCATCGCGCCACCCACCGTAGGAAAGGAGCAGATTCAGATTGGTTCTGCTGCCATCATGCTCTGAACGCACGTGATCGCTCGGGCTCAGGTAGCCCGAGTCAGTGCTATGGAAACGAAGTGGCGAGCGCATGACAGAGCTTCCCTAGCAAAGGCTGTGCCGAATGCAGGCCAAATCCGATCCGTTGCAGGCACGGCTTTGTGTTATAGGACTTATTACGCATCGCGATCGGCGTTGTTGCGCATCAAGCGGAAGTTGTCCCCGCGCTCGCGCGGTGTGTGATGCGCCCGCTGCGAGCACGTCCACTGCACGAGCGCCGTGTCTGCTCTAGCGTCCCGCGAATGAGCACGATCGAACGCCCCATCGGCCGACTGTTCGCTGACCCCACCTCGGCGATCGGCAAGAAGGCCATCATCAAGGGCTGGGTCCGCACCCGCCGCGACAGCAAGGCCGGCCTGTCCTTCGTGCACGTGAGCGACGGCTCGTGCTTCGACCCGATCCAGGTGGTCGTACCCAACACGGTGCCCAACTACCAGGCCGAGGTGCTCCGCCTGACCGCCGGCTGCTCCGTGATCTGCCGCGGCGAGCTCGTTCCGAGCCAGGGCAAGGGCCAGGCGCTCGAACTGCAGGCCGAATCGATCGAGGTCGTGGGCTGGGTCGAGGACCCGGACACCTACCCGATCCAGCCCAAGCAGCACAGCTTCGAGTACCTGCGCGAGCAGGCGCACCTGCGCGTACGCACGAACACCTTCGGCGCGGTGGCCCGCGTGCGCCACTGCCTGGCGCAGGCCGTGCACCGCTTCTTCCATGCCCGCGACTTCTACTGGGTGCACACGCCGATCATCACCGGCAGCGATTGCGAGGGCGCAGGCCAGATGTTCCGCGTCAGCACGCTTGATCACCTCAACATCCCCCGCACGCACGATGGCAAGGTCGATTGGGATCAGGACTTCTTCGGTCGCGAGACGAACCTGACCGTCAGTGGCCAGCTCAACGTCGAGACCTATGCGTGCGCCCTGAGCCGCGTCTACACGTTCGGCCCGACGTTCCGCGCTGAAAACAGCAACACGAGCCGCCACTTGGCGGAGTTCTGGATGATCGAGCCCGAGATCGCCTTCGCTGACTTGGCGACGGATGCACAGCTCGCCGAGGACCTGCTCAAGTCGATCTTCACCGACCTCCTGCACGAGCGGCAGGATGACCTGAAGTTCTTCGCCGAGCGCATCGACAAGGGCTGCATCGAGCGGCTCGAGTCGCTGGTCAAGGCGAACTTCGAGCGCATGGACTACACCGACGGGATCAAGAACCTGCAGGCCGCCGAGGCCAAGGGCGTGAAGTTCGAGTACCCGGTGGAGTGGGGCATGGACCTGCAGAGCGAGCACGAGCGCTACCTGACCGAGACGCTCGTGGGCCGTCCGGTCGTGCTGATGAACTACCCCAAGGGCATCAAGGCCTTCTACATGCGCCTGAACGAGGACGAGCGCACGGTCGCGGCGATGGACATCCTCGCACCGGGCATCGGCGAGATCGTGGGCGGCAGCCAACGCGAAGAACGGCTCGACGTGCTCGATCGCCGCATGGACGAGATGCACCTGGAGAAGAGTGCCTACTGGTGGTACCGCGACCTGCGCCGCTACGGCACCGTGCCGCACGCGGGCTTCGGGCTTGGCTTCGAGCGCACCATCATCTACGCCACGGGCATGGCCAACATCCGTGACGTGATCCCCTTCCCCCGAACGCCTCGCAACGCGGCGTTCTGAGCCGCAGCAGTGGCCGATTGGTCACGCCCGGGTTGCCGGCGCGTTGCCGCGCTGTTGGCGATTGGTGCCGACGGTCTCCTGTCCCCCCGGGCGTGTGACGTCGCCGCAGCGATCCGGCGATTTCATCCCTGCGTGAATCCACACACACCGCCTCGCGAAATCAGGGGCCCCCGGCGGCTTCATGCCGATGCATGAGGCTTCCGGCCGGAAACTCTCCAATCCAGAAGGAAAAATTCCATGAACATCATTCAGATCGCATGTGCGGGCGCTGCTGCCAGCCTCCTGTCAGGACTCTGCCTCGCTGACGGTGTCGTGAAGGCCCAGACCGCAACCAAGAAGGTCGTGGTCAAGGAAGTGTCGGCCGACATCGTCGAAGTGAAGGTGCTCGCCAAGACCAGCACCAACACGTGGGTCGTCGCCGATGACCTGACGGCCGAGGCCAACCAGGCTGAGCAGGCCGCGCCGGCTCTCGGCAGCATCACCGACTGCAACGAGAACGGCATCGACGACGCGACCGACATCGCCTCGGGCACCGAGACCGACATCGACGGCGACGCCAAGCCCGACTCGTGCGAAATCGCGGCAGGCGACGTGAACCTCGACGGCATCGTCAACGGCGCCGATGCGAGCATCGTGCTCGGCTGGTGGAACCTGAGCTACTCGCCCACCAGCGACTGCAATTTCGACGGCAACGTCGACGGCATGGACCTGGCCATCGTGCTCGCTGCCTTCGGCAGCACGCTCTGACGCCTCGGTCGCCCAGCACGCAGACGTCATCTCCCTTGAATCAAGCAGGGCGCACCAATGGTGCGCCCTGTTTCGTTGAAGGTGTCATCCGGTGGCTGCGACCATGGCGGCTGTGCAGCCATGCTCGGCGAACCACTTCACGGCGTCGGATTGGGGATGTTGCCGGGAAGGCAACGGGTGCGGAAGTGGTACCAGTCTCGGCGGGCTCGCCAGCCCGTCCCGTTCACGGCCGACTCGAAGTACCAGTGCCCGAAGGTCTGGATCAGGCCCGGAAGCTCCGGTCGAGCCATCTCGTAGCGCTCGGTGCTGCCGTCGACCATCGCGTATGTCACGTTCTGTGGATCCCAGAACGCCGGCCAGTCGATCCAGTTCGAATTGGTCGGATCGATGATCCAGCCCTGGTTGTTGAAGTTGAAGCCGTCGTTGTCATCCTCGGTGATGCAGGCGATCGTCTTCGACGGCTGCTGGATGCGCGACATGGCGGTGGTGTTCAGGTTCTGGCAGTTCTCAGGTTCGTAGAACTGCTCCCAGCTGATGTAGCCCGAGAACTCATCAGGCACGTGGCAGCCCACGAAGGCGCTGAGCGAATAGCTGCGCAGGCGGACGCCAGGGTCGAGCGGGCTCTTGTACACGGGCACCGAGCCCACGTACGGATAGATCGCACCCTTGGTGAGGGCGGCTTCAAGCTCGGTGTTGCCATTCATGTTGGGGGCGAACGATGCCGTCCAGGAATGGAAGTCGTTGTTGCTGGTCCCCGTCGGATAGGAGATCGACGGGCAGCCAGGGGGCGTGAGCGTGGTCGTGCCAGGAGCCGAGGTCCGCGGGTTCACCAGGCGGCCCGCGTTGCTGCTGGCGTATGACGCGCAGGCCAGCGCGATCTGGCGCTGGTTGCTGAGGCACTTGGTGACGCGGCCGGTGCGCTGCACGGCGGCGATGCCCGTGATCAGGAGCGCAATCAGGAGCGCCAGGATCGCGACGACGACGAGCAGTTCGGTGAGCGAGAAGGCACGTGGAGCCTTGGGCATACGCATGGTCAGGATCGTAGCGCGCCGATCGCGGGAAACCCCGGCTCGACCCTAGAATGGAACGCATGAAGCGCCATCTGGCCCTGACCGT
>CAMDAQ010000028.1 GCA_945888705.1 Singulisphaera sp. GP187 | reverse complement strand
GTCGAGTGCTCGGTCAGGCTGCGTCGGTCGCGCACCAGCCGGGTGTAGCGCGCAAGGAAGTCCTCGTGGGGGATCCCGAGCTCGGCGGCCATCGCCTTGCCTTCCTCGTCCGTGAACCACACGGCGCCCTCGCCGCCGGTGCAGCAGTTGCCGCACATCGTGCACTCGAAGCGAAGCCCGTCCTTGTACCACTCCTCGGCCATACGCCGAGTCTAGCCCCGCACTGGCCAAGAGAAAGGCCCCGGCGCGTGCCGGGGCCTGGTCATGCTTCCTTCGATCGCCCGCAGCGATCGTGTCAATCGGCTCACTCGCCGTCGTCGGTCGCTGCTTCGGTGGACTCGCCACCATCCGCCACGTACTGCTCCTGCGGGGTGAAGGCCGACAGGTCGCTGATCGTGGGGCTTTCGCCCGGACGCTCGGCGCCGTGCAGCTCAGCCTCGTCGGTGGCGCCGGCCAGGTAGCCGTAGTCACTCGACTCGCTGCCCGCAGGCTCATCGACGAGCTTGCGGATGCGCAGCGTGGCGTAGGGCTCGAAGCCCGTGCCTGCCGGGATCAGGTGACCCAGCAGCACGTTCTCCTTGAGACCCTGGAGCGTGTCGACCGCACCCTTGAGCGCGGCCTCGGTGAGCACCTTGGTCGTCTCTTGGAAGCTCGCGCCCGACAGGAACGACTCGCTCTGGAGGCTTGCCTTGGTGATGCCCAGGAGCAGCGTGCGCACACGGGCGGGCTTGGTCTTGACGGTCTTGGCAGGCTCGCGACCGGCCTCTTCGGCGGTGGCGTTGGCTTCCTTGATCTCGTCCTTGGGATAGACCTTTCCGTTGACGAGCAGCGTGCCGCCCGCATCGACCACCTTGAGCGAGCCGGCGAGGTCGTTGTTGACCTGCGCATGGCGATAGCGCTCGATGACGTCGTTGGGCAGCAGGTCGCTGTCGCCCGGATCGGCCACGCGCACCTTCGAGAGCATCTGGCGGAGGATGACCTCGATGTGCTTGTCGGCGATGGGCACGCCCTGTGCGCGGTACACGTTCTGGATCTCGTCCAGCATGTACTGGTAGAGGGCTTCCTCGCCGTTGATCGCCAGGATCTCGGCGGGCGTGCGTGCGCCGTCGGTCAGGGGCTGACCGGCCTCGACCACGTCGCCCGTGTGGACGAGCAGGCGCTTGCCCTGCAGGGCGTGGTGGTCTTCGTGCATGTCCTTCGCGCCCTCGACGTGGAGGCGGATGGTCATCTTGCCCTTGCGCTCGTTCGGCAGGAGCTCGACGCGACCAGCGACGCGCGCCATGACGGCGGGGTCGCGCGGAAGACGTGCCTCGAAGATCTCGGTGACGCGGGGCAGACCACCGACGATGTCGGCGCTGCGGCGTTCCTCGCCCTTCGACTGGATGGCGAGCGCGGCGCCGGCGGTGACGGCCTGGCCATCCTCGACCACGATGCGGCTCTTGGCCGGAAGGTGGTGCAGGTCAAGCACGTGGCCCTGGGCATCTTCGATGGTGACGCGCGGGTGCTTGTCGCCGGTGTGCTCGACGACGATGACTTCGCGCTTGGCACCCTTGCCCTCGACACGGATCGTCTCGCCTTCGGCCACGTCGCGGAACCGCACCACGCCGGACTTCTCGGCGAGGATGGGGGTGGAGTGGGGGTCCCACTCGAGGACGAGGTCGCCCTTCTTGACGGTCGCACCGTTGCGGACCGACATCGTGGCGCCGTAGGGCACCTTGAAGTGGTCGAGCTCGCGGCCCTTGGCATCGACGATCGCGACGACACCGGTCTTGCGGAGGACCACCAGGCGGCCCTCGAACTCGACCTCGTTGCAGTCACGCGCCTCGATGGTGCCGGCGAAGGTGGCCTTCCAGTTGGCTTCGGTCGAGCTGGTGAACGCGATGCCGCCCGTGTGGAACGTGCGCATCGTGAGCTGCGTGCCGGGCTCGCCGATGGACTGCGCGGCGATGATGCCGACCGCGAGGCCTTCCTCGACGATCTTGCCGTTGCTCATGTCCATGCCGTAGCACTTGGCGCAGACGCCGCGGGGCGTCTCGCAGGTGAGCGGGCTGCGCACCATGAGCGCGGGCACGCCGAGTTCCTCGATCTCCACGGCGATCGCCGGGGTGATGAGCTGGCCCTTCTTGACGATCACCTTGTCGGTGCGGGGGTCCATGACCGACTCGCACGCGGTGCGGCCCTTGATGAGCTCGCGCAGCGGCACGTCGACCTCGTCGCCCTTGTACACCGGTGCCTTGCGCACGCCGCGGTTGGTGCCGCAGTCGTGCTCGAGCACCACCACGCTCTGCGCCACGTCGCACAACTTGCGCGTGAGGTAGCCGGAGTCGGCCGTCTTGAGCGCGGTGTCGGCGAGACCCTTGCGGGTGCCGTGGGTCGAGCTGAAGTACTCGAGCACCTTCAGGCCTTCGCGGAAGTTGCTCTTGATGGGCGTCTCGATGATCTCACCGCTCGGCTTGGCCATGAGGCCGCGCATGCCGGCGAGCTGCTGCATCTGGCTCTTGTTGCCACGTGCACCCGAGTCCATGAAGAGGTACACGGGGTTCAGGTAGCGCTTGCCCTTGTCGCTCGCGGCGGGCTTCTCGTCCTTGCCGAGGATCGGGGTCTCGCGGCCGGTGCCCGGCTCGCGACGGTCCTGCTTCAGCGTGTCGATGAGCATGCCCGAGAGCTGGTCGCGGCACTTCGCCCACTGGTCGAGCACCTCGTTGCGGCGCTCCTCGTCGGTGATGTTGCCGTCCTCGTACTTGCGCATGGCCGCCTCGGCCTTCTTCTGCGTGGCGGCGATGAGCTTGTCCTTGTCGTTGGGGATGCGCAGGTCGCTGATGGCGAACGACAGGCCCGAGCGGGTGCTCGTCTTGAAGCCGATCTCCTTCAGGTCGTCGAGCAGCTTGATCGTGGCGGCCTTGCCCAGGCGGGCGAAGGTGTCATCGATGACGCGCGCTGCGCCCTTCTTGCCGAGCACGCAGTTATAGAACGGCATGCCGTCGGACAGGATCTCGCTGAGCAGGATGCGGCCGAGCGTGGTCACGAGACGGCCCGTGGCCGGCATCGGCTTGGCGGCCTCGTTCTGGGCCGAGACGACTTCCTTGAAGCGGGGCAGGCGCACCGAGATCGGGTCGTGCAGGGTGATCTGGCCCATGTCATGGGCCAGGATCGCCTCGGTCACGTCCTTGAAACGGCGTGTGGCGCCCTGCTCGTCGGCGGGCATGTCGAAGGGCTGCACCGTGAGGAAGTAGACCCCCATGATGATGTCCTGCGACGGGCTGACGATCGGGTTGCCGTTGGCGGGGCTGAAGATGTTGTGCGTGCTCATCATGAGCACGTGCGCCTCGGCCTGCGCCTCGACCGACAGCGGCAGGTGGACGGCCATCTGGTCACCGTCGA
Organism: Singulisphaera sp. GP187; assembly: GCA_945888705.1. GTDB lineage: Bacteria > Planctomycetota > Phycisphaerae > Phycisphaerales > SM1A02 > SYIB01. Next base: position 18,582 of record CAMDAQ010000028.1, on the reverse strand, counting down.
AGTCGGCGTTGTAGCCCGCACACACCAGCGGGTGGATCATGATCGCGTTGCCTTCGACCAGCACCGGTTCGAACGCCTGGATGCCCATGCGGTGGAGGGTCGGTGCGCGGTTCAGGAGCACGGGGTGGTTGCGGATGACCTGCTCGAGGATGTCCCACACCTCGGGATCGCGTCGCTCAAGCATGCGCTTGGCGCTCTTGATCGTGTCGGCGAGGCCGCGTTCCTTGAGCTTGCGGATGATGAACGGCTGGAACAGCTCGAGCGCGATCTTCTTCGGGAGGCCGCACTGCCAGAGTTTGAGCTCGGGGCCGACGACGATGACCGAGCGGGCCGAGTAGTCGACGCGCTTGCCGAGCAGGTTCTCGCGGAAGCGGCCCTGCTTGCCCTTGATCATGTCGGTGATCGACTTGAGGGGGCGGTTGCTCGAGCCGAGGACCGGGCGGCGGCAGCGGCCGTTGTCGAACAGTGCGTCGACGGCCTGCTGCAGCATGCGCTTCTCGTTGCGGATGATGACCTCGGGGGCATTGAGGTCCATCAGCTTCTTGAGGCGGTTGTTGCGGTTGATGATGCGGCGGTACAGGTCGTTGAGGTCGCTCGTGGCGAAGTTGCCGCTCTCGAGCATGACCAGCGGGCGCAGGTCGGGCGGGATCACCGGCACGACATCGAGCACCATCCACTTGGGATCGTTCTCGGAGCCCTTGATCTGCTCGACGATCTTGAGCCGCTTCGACAGGTCCTTCTGCTTCTGCTTGCTCTTGGTCTTGTTGATGTCGTCACGGAGCGTGACCGCGAGTTCGTTGAGGTCGAGCCGGGTCGGGTCGAGCAGCTCGCGCACGGCCTCGGCGCCCATCATGGCGCTGAAACGGGGGCCGTACTTGGCGTAGGCCTCGCGGTACTCGTCGTCGGTCAGGACCTGCTTCTCCTGCAGGTCGGTGTCACCCGGATCGATGACCACCCAGTCCTGGAAGTAGATGATCTTCTCGAGGTCGCTGGTCTTCATGGCCAGCAGGTTGCCCAGGCGGCTGGGCATGGCCTTGAAGAACCAGATGTGCACGACCGGGGCCGAGAGGTTGATGTGGCCCATGCGGGCGCGGCGCACGCGGCTGTGCGTGACCTTGACGCCGCAGCGGTCGCAGATGATGCCCTTGAACTTCGTGCCCTTGTACTTGCCGCACGCGCACTCGTAGTCGCGCTCGGGGCCGAAGATGCGCTCGCAGAACAGGCCGTCGCGCTCGGGCCGGTAGGTGCGGTAGTTGATGGTCTCGGGCTTCTTGACCTCGCCGAAGCTCCACGAACGGATGTCGTTGGGGCTGGCAAGGGTGATCTTCACCGAGGCGTAGTCGTTCACGCGGTCGTAGACGCTCTCTGCAAGGGTCATGGTCCGGTCTCCGAAGCGGTTGTCGTGTCAGTCGTGTTCTGGACGGTTCTGGTCGGGTGGGGGAAGTGGGCTGCCGGTCACACCATGGGGAGTGCCGGCTCGCCGCCTTCCTTCTTCTCGACCTGGATGTTCATGCCGAGGCCCTTGATCTCCTGGCAGAGCACGTGGAAGACCACGGGCATGCCGGCCTGGAGGGTGTTGGTGCCCTTGACCATGGATTCGTAGATCTTCTGGCGGCCTTCGATGTCGTCGCTCTTGACGGTGAGCAGTTCCTGGAGGACGTAGGCAGCGCCGTACGCCTCGAGGCCCCACACTTCCATCTCGCCGAAGCGCTGGCCGCCCGTGCGCGCCTTGCCGCCCAGTGGCTGCTGGGTGATGAGGCTGTAGGGGCCCGTGGCACGCGCGTGGATCTTGTCATCCACGAGGTGGTGGAGCTTCAGCATGTACATGAAGCCCACGGTGGTGCGCTGCGTGAACGGCTCGCCCGTGCGGCCGTCGTAGAGCTGGATCTTGAAGTCCTCGGGCATGCGCGCGAGCAACTCGCGGGGCGTGCCGGGGTTCTTGCCCGTGCGCTCGAACTCCTCGACGCGGCGCTTGACGTGCTCGTTCGCCTCGGCGACCGAGGCCAGGATCTCGGCTTCGGTGGCACCGTCGAAGACCGGCGTCATGGCCTGGAAGCCCAGGACCTGCGCCGCCCAGCCAAGGTGCGTCTCGAGGATCTGGCCCACGTTCATGCGGCTGGGAACCCCGAGCGGGTTGAGCAGCACGTCGACGGTGGTGCCGTCCTCGAGGAAGGGCATGTCGGCCTCAGGCACGATGCGGGCGATGACGCCCTTGTTGCCGTGGCGGCCTGCCATCTTGTCGCCCACCGAGAGCTGGCGCTTGGTGGCGAGGTAGACCTTCACCATCTCGAGCACGCCGCTGGCGAGTTCGTCGCCGCGCTTCATGTGGCCGACCTTGCGGTCCTTCTCCTTGCGGTAGTTCTGGATGCGGGGCCAGAACTGGCCGTAGACCACGAGCGCCTGGTCGCGGGCTTCCTTCGAGCCCTTGATCCACTTGTCGCTGAAGCCGTCGACCTGTTCCATGATGACTTCGGTGATGTCGCTCACACCGACCTTCTGGCGGGTGTTGGGGTCGACCATCTCGCTGCCGGTCAGGCGGTTGATCTCGGCGGCCATCTGGCGGAAGAGATCGACGATCTTGCGGTCCATCGACGCCTCGTAGGCGGCGATGTCCTTCTTCAGCTGCTTCTTCTGGTCCTCGCTCTGGTGCGTGCGGCGGCTGAACCGCTTGGCGCCGATGACGATGCCCTCGGTGCCTGCGGGCACCTCGAGCGAATCGTTCTTCACGTCCTCGCCCGCTCGACCGAAGATCGCGTGCAGGAGCTTCTCTTCGGGGGTGAGCTCGCTCTTGCTCTTGGGGCTGACCTTGCCGACGAGGATGTCGCCGGGGCCGACGCGGGTGCCGACGCGGATGACGCCGTTCTCGTCGAGGTTCGACAGCTGCTTCTCGCTGACGTTCGGGATGTCCGCCGTGAACTCCTCGCGGCCGAGCTTCGTGTCGCGGATCTCGACCTCGAACGACTCAATGTGGATCGAGGTGAACACGTCGTCGCGCACGATGCGCTCGTTGATGACGATGGCGTCCTCGAAGTTGTAGCCGTCGTAGGTGTTGAAGGCGACGAGCGCGTTCTTGCCGATCGACAGCTCGCCCATGTGGGTGCTGGCGCCGTCGGCGATGATCTCGTCCTTGCGCACCTTCTGGCCGGGCTTCACGACCGGCTTCTGGTTCTGGCAGGTGCGCTCGTTCAGCCCGACGAACTTGCGGAGCACGTACTCATCGGCGTTGTCGATGATGATGCGCTCGGAGTCGACGAAGGTGACCTGGCCGCCGCGCTCTGCACGGATGACCATGCCGCTCGCCGCGCCTGCGACCCGCTCCATGCCGGTCGCCACGCATGGCGGATCGACCTTGACCAGCGGCACGGCCTGGCGCTGCATGTTCGAGCCCATGAGCGCACGGTTGGCGTCGTCGTGCTCAAGGAAGGGGATCATGCTGGCGGACACGCCGACGATCTGCTTGGGGCTGACGTCGGAGTACTCGACCTCGGCCTTCTCGACCTCGACGAGTTCGCCGTTCTTGCGGGCAAGGACCAGGTCCTCGACGATGCGGCCTTCGGGGTTCAGCGTGTCGCTGGGGGCCAGCACGCGCTTGAGTTCCTCGTCGGCACGCAGGTACGCCGTGTCGCCGCTCGCCTTGCCGCCCTTGATGACGCGGTAGGGGGTGAGCAGGAAGCCGTAGTTGTCGACCTTGCTGTAGATGCTCAGGCTCGCGATGAGGCCGATGTTCGTGCCTTCCGGCGTCTCGATCGGGCAGATGCGTCCGTAGTGCGAGATGTGCACGTCACGCACCTCGAAGCCGGCGCGCTTGCGGTTGAGGCCGCCCGGGCCGAGGGCCGAGAGACGGCGCTCGTGGACCAGCATCGAGAGCGGGTTCGTCTGGTCGACCACCTGCGAGAGCTCGCTGCGGCCGAAGAAGAACTCGATCGCGCTCGACACGCTCTTGGTGTTGACCAGATCGGCGATCTTGACCGCCGTGTCGGTCGGGTCCTTGACGTTCATGCGCTCCTGCACGGTGCGCTTGAGCTTGAGGAAGCCCTTGCGCATCTCCTCGACCGACAGCTCGTCGAGCGTGCGCAGGCGGCGGTTGCCCAGGTGGTCGATGTCGTCGACGTGCGCGCGGCGCTTGCTGCTTTCGACCGGCTTGCGCAGTTCGAGCATGTAGCGGATCACCGCGAGGAAGTCCTCGGCGCGCAGGCACATGGCCTTGTCGGCCTTCTCGCCCACGACCTTGTAGGCCGGATCGTCCTCGAACTTGCGGTTGATGCGGAAGCGGCCGACGCGGCCGAGGCGGTAGCGATTGTCGTCGAAGAACTTCTCGTTGAAGAGGTCGCGCGCCTTGTCGATCTGCGGCGGGTTGCCCGGACGCAGGCGGCCGTAGATGCGCAGCAGGGCGGCCTCATGCTCGGTGGCCTCGGCCAGGAAGTCCAGGCGCTCCTCGGCGAGCGTGTTGAGGATCAGCGGGTCGCCGGGGTTGACGATGCAACGGACCGACTTGAGGACCTTGGCGCTCTGCCGCAGGATCTCGGCGGTCTTCTCGCCGAACGGCACGCCGACCTTGCAGAGTTCCTCGCCGGTGTCGCTGTCGACGATGAGTTCGGCCGAATAGAACTCCGGCTTGATCTTCTCGACGCGCACATCCTCGACCTCGTAGAAGGCCTTGAGGATGGTCTCGGTCGAACCGAAGCGCTCGTCGAGCGCGCGCAGGAACGTGGTCGCGGCGAGCTTGGTGCTCTGGTCGATGCGCATCGCCAGGACATCCTTCTTGTTCACCTCGAGCTCGAGCCACGAACCGCGCTCGGGGATGATGCGCGCCGAGTGCAGCGGTCGGTCACCGATCGAGCTGGCGATCGAGAAGTCGACGCCGGGCGAGCGGTGCAGCTGCGAGACGATGACGCGCTCGGCGCCGTTCACGATGAACTCGCCGCCGCGGAGCATGATCGGGATGTCGCCGAGGTAGATGTCTTCCTCGATGACTTCCGCGCTGCCTTCGCGCGTCATGCGCAGCTTCACGCGCAGCGGCATGCCGTAGGTCAGGCGCAGCTCGCGGCACTCGTCTTCCGTGTGCTGCGGTTCGCCGAAGTAGTAGTGGACGTACTCGATCTTCATCGAGTCGTCGTAGCTCGCGATGGGGAAGACCTCGCGCAGCAGGCTCTCGAGGCCCACGAGCGCATCGCGGTCGGCGGGATCCTTGCCCAGTTGGAGGAAGCGCTCGTACGCGTTGCGTTGGACGCGATCGAGGGCAGGGACCGCGACGGCATCGCCGCGCTTTGAGAAGTCACGCACGTTCTTGTTCACCATGTTGTCGTTCACTCGTTGGGGTGCGCGCGACGCCGGGCCTGCACCTCGAGAGCAACGAGCGAGACAAGGTTGACTACGCAACCTGCCCGCATCGGCCTCATCGTGCTATTGGGTCCCAACGCCAAGTCCCGGAGTATAGGGGGAATGCCGTCATTTCTGCAACTCGGAAGGGAGTTCCCGGTGGGGGCTTCCCGACGCCCCGCCGACGCCCAAAACGGCACAGGCGCCCCGGGATCCGGGGCGCCTGGCTCGATGCGGGATTGGCGTGCTGGCCGGGGGCCAGCGTGGGGTCACTTGACGGCGACCTTCGCGCCGGCGGCCTCGAGGGCAGCCTTGACCTTGTCGGCTTCGGGCTTCTCGACCTTCTCCTTGATGGCCTTGGGGGCGCCATCGACGAGGGCCTTGGCTTCGGCGAGACCGAGGCCGGTCGCTTCGCGGACGGCCTTGATGACGCCGATCTTCTTGTCGGCCGGGCAACCTTCGAGGATGACATCGAACTCGGTCTGCGCAGCGGCAGCCGGGGCAGCTTCGCCACCGCCGCCAGCCATCACGACCGCTCCGCCGGCGGCGGGCTCGATGCCGTACTTGTCCTTCATGTAATCAGCCAGGTCGACGGCTTCCTTCAGGGTGAGGGAGGCAATCGAGTCGCCCAGCTGGGTGATCTTCGCTTCGAACGTCTTGGTTTCGGTCTCGGACATGGTGAACTCTCCAAATCGTGCTTTCCAGAGGAGCGCGAACGCCGCGCTTTTAACCCCGAGGGGCCAGTGGTCAGCGGTTGACGTGGTCTGTGTGGATCAGCCGGCGGTGGCGGCGATGGTCTCGCCCTTCTCCAGGCGCGACTCGATCTCCTTGACGATGCCCATCACGCGGCCACCCGGGCCCTTGACGGCGCCCATGAGCTTGCGAGCGGGGGACAGGACGAGGGTGACGACCTTGGCCTGCGCTTCTTCCTTGGTGGGGAATTCGCTGAGGCGCTTGACGCCGGCGTCGCCACCGAACCAGGTGCCATCGATGCACGCGCCCTTGAGGACGAGCGCTTCCTGGTCCTTGGCCATCTTCACGAGATCGCGGGCGATGCCCACGACCGAGTCGCCGCCGTAGACGACCGCGGTGGGACCGCTGAGGCCGGGGGTGAGGACCTCGAGGGCGGTTCCCTCGAAGGCCTTGCGCGCGAGCGCGTTCTTGACGACGGTGACGCGCACCTGCTTGGCGTGCATCTTCAGGCGAAGGCCGGTGTTGTCGGTGCCGGCCATGCCGCGCAGCTCGACGAGCACGGCGCCTTCGACGCCCGTGAAGCGCTTCTTGTACTCACGGACGATCATGTCCTTGATGGTCTTGCTCATGGGTGTGCTCCTTCGGGGCTCAGAGGGCGACCTGGATGCCAGGGCTCATCGACGCTGCGATGACGCACTTGCGGATGTAGGTCCCCTTGGCCGAGGCAGGCTTGGCCTTGGTGATCACTTGGATGAAGTGGTTGAGGTTCTCGGCGAGGTCGTCGTCGTTGAAGCTCATCTTGCCGATGATGCAGTGGACGTTGCCGCCGTCATCGTTGCGGTACTCGGTCTTGCCGGCCGCGTATTCCTTGACGGCGTTGACGACGTCGGCGGCGACCGTGCCGGCCTTGGGGCTGGGCATGAGGCCCTTGGGGCCAAGCACCTTGCCGAGCTTTGAGACCACGCGCATCATGTCGGGGCTGGCGACCGCAACGTCGAAGTCCATCCAGCCGCCTTCGATCTTGGCGACGAGTTCGTCGGCGCCCGCCTCGACGGCGCCGGCAGCCTTGGCCGCGGCAACCTTGTCAGCGTTGCAGAAGCACACGACCCGCGCGCTTTTGCCGACGCCCTTGGGGAATGCGATCGAGCCACGCAGCGCCTGGTCGGCAGCCTTGGGATCGATGCCCAGGTGCACCACCACGTTCACCGTCTGGTCGAACTTGGGGGCCTTGTACTGGCGCAGCGCCTTGACGGCGTCGCTGGGGGCGAGCGCCTGCGAAACGAGGCGATCGTTGTTGAAGCGCACGCGCTTCGAGTGTCCGATGACGACCTTCTTGGCCATGGGTTCAGTTCTCCACCGTCACGCCCATCGAGCGTGCGCTGCCTGCGATCACCCGCATGGCGGCTTCGACCGTCGCGGCGTTCATGTCCTTCATCTTGCCTTCGGCGATCTTGCGAAGCTGGGCTTGCGTGATCTTGCCGACCTTCTTGGTGTTGGGCTCGCCCGAACCCTTCTCGAGCTTGAGTTCAGCCTTGATCAGCTCGCTGGCCGGGCTGGACTTGATCTCGAGGTCGAAGGTGCGGTCCGAGTAGACCGTGACGATGCAACCGACGACGCGGCCGTTCAGCTCGCGCGTGGCATCGTTGAACTTGGTGATGAACTGGCCGGGGTTGACGCCGTTGGCGCCAAGGACGGGACCGAGCGGCGGGGCAGGGGTTGCCTTGCCGCCGGGGGCCATGATCTTGAAGACCTTTGTGACTTTCTTTGCCATCGTTTGAACCTCCCACCGCGCCAGACCTCCACCGGTCTCGGGGCCCTTCGCCGGACAGCGAAAGGTGCGCAGTAGTTCGTGCGGTACTGAATTGTGAGTCGCGCAGGCTAGCGGGTCACGCGCCGCTCCGCAAGGGCAGTGACGATGGAATCTGCCTTGCGCGCGATGGTCCGACCTCGCGGGTTCGGTTCGACTTGCCCGAAGCTCGCCCTGTCCGGTAATGCCGACGCTCATCGCATGAAGGACGACGTTCCTCTATCAATAGACGCATGGCTCATCCCTTCCTCGATGAACTGCGTTGGCGCGGCATGCTCTCCCAGACGGCGGGCGAGGGCATCGAGGCCCACCTGGCCGGCGGGTCAAGGACCGCTTACTGCGGCTTCGATCCGACGGCGGACAGCCTCACGCTGGGCAATTACGTCGCGCTGAAGCTGCTTGCGCACTGGCAGCGTGCCGGGCATCGCCCCATCGTCGTCGTGGGCGGCGGCACCGGACTGATCGGCGATCCCAGCGGCAAGAGTGCCGAGCGCCAGCTGCTGGATCCTGAGCAGGTGAAGGCCAACATCGCGGGCCAACGACGGATCTTCGAGCGGATGCTCGAGTTCACCGGGCCCAACGCGGCCATCGTCGTCGACAACGGCGAGTGGCTCGGCCGCCTTGGCTACATCGAGGTGCTGCGCGATGTGGGCAAGCACTTCAGCGTGAACCAGATGATCGTGCGTGACTCGGTGGCGAGCCGTCTCAACAGCCGCGAGCAGGGGATCAGCTACACCGAGTTCAGCTACATGATCCTGCAGGCGTACGACTTCCTCCACCTTCACCGCACGCAGCGCTGCACGGTGCAGCTCGGCGGCAGCGACCAGTTCGGCAACATCGTCAGCGGCATCGATCTCATCCGTCGCTGCGGTGCGCGCGAGGGCGACACGCCGGCCGCATCGTTCGGCGTGACGGCGCAGCTGCTCACCAAGGCCGATGGCGGCAAGTTCGGCAAGAGCGAGCAGGGCGCGGTGTGGCTCACCGCCGACAGGACCTCGCCCTATCGGTTGCACCAGTACCTCCTCAACTCAGCTGACGCCGACGTGGTGAAGTTCCTTCGGTGGCTGACGTTCCTGCCGAGCGAGCGCCTTGCGGAACTCGAAGCCGCCCATGCCTTGAACCCGGGCGGTCGGGATGCGCATCGCGCGCTCGCCGACGAACTGGTCACCATCCTTCACGGTGCGCATGAATGCACGCGCGCAGCAGCCACGGCGAAGGCGCTCTTCAGCGGTGATGTGCAGCAGCTCGATGCCGGCCAGGTCGCTGACGTGGCGGGCGAGGTCCCTTCATGGGCCGTGCCGGCCGACCGGCTCGCTGCGGGCATCCCGCTCGTCGATGCACTCGCCGACAGCAAGGTGCTCGCGGCGAGCAAGCGCGAGGCGCGTGACTTCCTTCAGGCCGGCAGCGTGCTGGTGAATGGCGTGAAGGCAGCGCCCGATGCGGTCCTGACCGAGCAAGACCTCATGCACGGACGAGCGGCGCTCGTGCGACGCGGCAAGAAGCAGTGGTGCGCGATCGTGCGCGCGCAGTGACGGACTCACTCCCGTCGCGCGGGTGCGGCGGGTGAGGGGCCGGGTGCATCGGGCGCACCGATCGGCACCAGCACCAGCCGGATGGCGACGCTCGCTGCGGGCTGCTCGCCGGCGCGCGTCGGTTCGAGGCCCGGCGGCAGGTTCCAGTGGGTGATCGGCAGGATCAGCTCGCCAGCGGCAAGCTGCCGGTCGGCAAGGTCGACCTGCGCGTAGACCGTGCCGTTCCAGTCTTCGAGCGCCGCGACCGCCGCACGCGGACCGCTGACCTCGACCTGCAGTACCGCGGGTTCGCCCTCGATGCGCACGGTGTACTCGTTGAATGCCCGGGGACTGGCGTTGATCCGCAGCGGCACGCGCGGGATCACGGTCATGCCTCGATCCCGACGAAGCCGCGCCTTGACGGTGGCCTCGGTCGGCTCGATGCGAACGTGATCCGCCCAGGTGGCCAGTTCGGTCGGCGCACGAAGTGCCGCCGTCACGCTGCGCGGCTGGTCGGTCGCAAAGCTCGACAGTTCGAGGAGCGCATTCACCTTTCGTGGTTCCGGCCAGGCCGCGACGGCCTCGGCGGGCAGCCGCACCGTGGCTTCAGCGGGCTCGACCACGGCCTCGCCATCGACTTGGTCCGATCGCAGCGGCAGGGCGATGCCGGCCTTCACCATCACGATGGTCCCCAGGGTGAGCCGCATCGCGGCCGGCTCGACGGACAGGATCGCGAGCTCGCGCATGGGCTGCGATGCAGCCTGCAGCGCTTGTGCAACATCGACGTCGTAGTCACCGGCATCGGTCGGAACGACGTCGAGCGCGATGCCTGCGGCGAGCGCGCGCCGTGCGCGATCGACGGCCGAACGTGATCCGTTCACGCGGACTTCGATCGTCTCCTTGGAGGTTCCCTTGGCGAGGTAGACGTCGGCGCCTGCAGGCACCTGCACCTGCACGCGCCCCGAGAAGGACTCCGTCACGCTGGTCCGCTCGGCCGCGAGCATCCAGATCGCGAGCGTCAGGAGCGTTGCGGCGATGATGTTGAACCCCTGCGACCTGAGGAAGGCGATCATGCGGCCTCCTTGCGGCGCTGGGCGCGCGAGGCGCCACCGAGCCTGCGCGTGAGCGCCTCGCCCACGCGCTCGCGGTCGATGGGATCGCCAAGGCTGCCACGCTCGGCCAGCCGGATCAGGCCGGTCTCCTCGCTCACGACGACGACCAAGGCATCGGTATCGAGCGTGACGCCGACGGCCGCGCGGTGGCGCGCACCATGCGCCGTGGCATCCACTTCGCCGCCCGCGAGCGGCAGCTCCACGCTGGCTGCGACGATCCGGTTGCCGTGCACCACGACCGCGAGGTCGTGCAGCGGGCTGTTGGGCCAGAAGAGCGATTCGATCAGCCGCGGCTCGAGGCGCGCATCGATCTGCACGCCCGAGCGCGCAAGGTCCCCCAGCGAATCGCCGCGTTCGATCACGATGATCGCGCCGATGTGCGCGCGTGACAGCGTGCGCACGGCACTCGCGATGGACTCGGCATCGGTGCGGACGCGGGTTCGCGAAGGAAGGAGCGATTCGCCCAGCCGCACGAGGCCCTGCCGCAGCTCGGGCCCGAAGACGACGAGCATGCTGATGAGCAACGCGGCCAGGAGCGCATCGACGATGAGCCGAAGGCGCGCGAGCTCATCGCCCAGGGAAGCAAGCGGCCGCACGAGCAGCACGAGCGCCACCACCACGATCAGCGTGCCTCGGAAGGAACCCGCGCCGCGCGTGCGATCGAGGAAGCGCAGCACCATGTACGACGCGATCCACACCAGCGAGAGCTCGACGGCGAGCACCCACGGGTTGGTCGATCGCAACGTGTGCAGCAGGGCATCGAACATGGCGGCGCGGCTAGGATAGCCCTCATGTCCAGGAGTGACTTTGAGCTCGGTCGGTTCGGCGGTGTCTGTGCGCTCACCGGCGAAGCGATCGCCCCGGGCGCGCCGTTCGTGGCGGCGATGGTGGAGCAGGATCTCGCCGATCTGCCTCCGTTCGCGCGCGTGGACGTGAGCGTGCCGGCGTGGGACGCAGGGCGCAGGCCCGATCGCCTGCTCGCCTTCTGGCGGACCACCGCTCCGGAGCCCGGGCAGAAGCGCCAGGCCTTCATCGACGATGAGACGCTGCTGGACATGGTTCGCCGCATGGACGATGCCGACCCGCGGCGTGCGCGCTACCGGTGGCTGCTGGCGCTGATCCTTCTGCGCAAGCGGGCCCTTCGTCACCTGCGGATCGATCAGGGCCCCGACGGCGAGCGCTGGCTCTTCATGCCGCGCGGTGCGGACGAGTGGACCGAGCCGATCGCGGTGGCCAACCCCGGACTTCGCGACGATGAAGTGCAGGACCTGGCCGATCAGCTCGGCGAGGTGCTGCGGAGCGAGGCATGAGGCTCGCGGCCGCGCTGCTGGCCACGGTCGTGCTGTCCGTCGCAGGATGCTGCACGGCCCGTTCCGTGCAGCCGCCCATGGGGATCGAGGAGTTCCGCTCGCTGCAGGCGTCGCGCGTGGAACGCACCGCCGCCATCACGGCAACGGGAACGCTCGAGCTGCGTTGGCGCGACTCGAGCGGCGAGCACTTCGAATCCGTCGAGGCGCAGTGGTGGCTCGAGCGCCCTGACTCGATGGCGCTGCTCCTCAAGAAACTCGGCGAGCGCATGGCTCTGGCTGGTCGCGACCATCATGAAGCGTGGGTGATCGACCTGCGCCCCAAGCCACCCCAGTTGCGCGTGATCACGCAGGGGCAGGAGCCCGAGGGCTGGGCCCAAGCGCTCTTGCCGATGCACTTGCCTTGGCTGCTCGGTGTGGCACCGCTGCCGACTGCCCAACCGCAGCGCTCGTGGGATGAAGACGGGCTGGCGTGGTCATCATGGGGCGATCGTGCGATCGGCTGGGATCATCTGGGTCGACCGCGAGCCGCGCGCATCCTCGTCGAGGATCGCATCGTGGCCACCTCGCAACTCGATGCCGGGCAGTGGCGCACACTCGTAGGCGCGGAGGTGCTCTGTGGGCACTGCACCCTTCGCTCTCCCGAACACGACGCGACGGCGGACCTTTACCTGTACGAGCCGGCGTCGTTCGAGCCAGGCAGCAAGGGCAAGGTGCTGAAGCTTGCTGAACTCCGCGATGCACTGCAGCCGGAGGTGGTGCCGTGATCGGTCGGCTGCTCGCGGGGGTGCGCATCACGTCCATCGTGATTGCGTCGATGCTGGCTGTGCTCGCGACTCGCGCGCACGCGCAGAGCCCCACCGGCGACGGCATGCTCCGCGTGGCGTCGAGCGGCGACCACGTGTGGGTCGTCGTCCCCACGCCCGGAGCTGGAGGCATGCAGGGTGCGAGGATCATGCACCACGCAGCCGACATGGGGCCGCTGGGCATGCGGCAGGCCTTCGAGTTTGCGCGACCGGTCGTCGATCTCGTGGCGACGGGCGATCGGCTCTGGATCGTGTTTGGACCGGAGCAGGGCCGGCCCGGCGAACCGGTCTTCGATGTGGCGAGCTCGACGGTGCGGCGCAACATGGCGGTCGGCACGTACTACGACCTGCCGCTGGGTTCCATGAAGCTCGAGCCGCAGGTGGCAGCCGATGGTTGGCGTGGCATGGCGGCCCTTCCCGGATCGCCTGCCGTCGCGCGCCGTTCGCAATCGGGCATCGAACTCGTGCGCCCGACCGCGACGTCGTGGAGCCCTGTCGAGGTGCCAACCGATCTGCCAGACGGCACGTGGTTGGTGCCGTGGCCGGTGCAGGGTCAACCTTCCGCGGCGCTCGCCGCAATCGAGGGCGATGCGCTCCGAACATGGACCAGGTTGGGCGATCAATGGACCTCGCAGCGTTGGCCCGTTCCTTCAGCTGCGGTGCATGTGGTGCCCGGAGCGTCGCGTCCCACGGTCGTTCAGCTGGGGGAGGGTCGACGGCAACTGGTTTCGCTCACTCCGTCGGGCGCTGTCGTCGCCCATGAGCTCCACGTCAATGCCGATCCGTGGTGCGTCGCCGGCCGAGGCGATCGCTTCGTCGTCTTCAGCCTGCGCGGCAAGGAACTCTTCATGTCGGTGCTCGGCATGGATGGATCGACGGCGTCAGCCTCCGAGCCCGTGAAGGAGCAGGCACGGACCACTGGTCTTTGGCTGCATCTTCCGCTGCTCGGTGCGATCACCGTGGCGGCGCTTCTGGCCGTCTTCCTCTTGAGGTCAGGGCCCGATGCTGCGGGCGTGCTGCCTGCAGGTTGGGAGCCGCTGCCGCTCGGCCGTCGCGCCCTGGCCCTCCTCATCGATCTGGTGCCCGGTGCGGTCGTGGCGATGCTGCTGCTGCAGGCAACGCCGCGAGAGTTGCTGGCGATGCCGTCGTGGACCGCAGATTCGACGGCGGCTGCGGCCTCAAGTCTGATGCTCGTGGCGGGATGGGCGCAGGCGTCCATCGTCGAGTCGTTCCTTGGCGCGTCGATCGGGAAGTGGCTGGTCGGCGGCGTCGTCGTCAGCACGGAACCTGGTTCGCCATGGCGTGCATCCGTCGGGCGGCGCGCCCTGCGATGCCTGCTGGCGCTGGTCGTTCTGTTTGCGCCGGCGCTGGGCTTCCTCACCATGGTGCATCCAGCCCTTCAGGGGTTGCCGGAGCAGCTCACGCGCACCGCGGTCGCGCGTCGTGCTCGCGTGCCGGTCCCGCCGCCGCCACCGATGCCCTGATCGCGACGCCGATGCCCTGATCGCGACGCCGATGCCCTGATCGCGACGCCGATGCCGTGACTCGCGGAGCGGGCGATGCGCGGCTCAGGCCTGCTTTCGTTCGAGGTGCCCGCCGAAGCCCTTGCGCATCGCGCTGCAGACCTTGTCGGCGAAGAGGGCCTCGCCGCGGCTCGAGAATCGCTCGAAGAGCGAGGCCGTGAGGACGTGCGCCGGCACGCCAAGATCGACCGCCGCCTGCACCGTCCAGCGACCCTCGCCGCTGTCGCTCACCCGGCCGGCGAAGGAGTCGAGGTTGGGGTCGCCCGCCATGGCCTGAGCAGTCAGATCAAGCAGCCAACTTGGAATGACCGAGCCGCGCCGCCAGAGTTCGGCGATGTCGGCAAGGTCGAAGTCGTATCGGTAGTGCGATGGATCGCGCAGCGGTGTCGACTCCGAGCTCGCTGCCGCCGGTGCCAGGCCGCGGTTGGCCTGTCGGAGCAGGTTGAATCCTTCGGCGTAGGCGGCCATGAGTCCGTACTCGATGCCGTTGTGGACCATTTTCACGAAGTGGCCGGCGCCCGTGGGACCACAGTGCAGCCAGCCTTCCTCGGCGCGCCCGCCACGGGATTCGCGCCCGGGCGATGGCGGCACATTGCCGCGACCGGGTGCGAGCGAGCGCAGGATCGGCTCGAGTCGCGCCACGGCTTCGTCGGGCCCTCCGACCATGAGGCAGAAGCCGCGTTCCAGTCCCCACACGCCACCGCTCACGCCAGCGTCAACCCAGTGGATGCCACGCGGTGCGAGATCCGCCGCACGGCGCAGATCATCCTGCCAGCATGAATTGCCGCCCTCAACGATCGTGTCGTCTGCCTCGAGCAGCGGAGCAAGCTCGGCCACGACGCTGTCGACGATGCCGGCGGGCACCATGATCCAGACCACGCGCGGGGCGGGCAGCGCCGCGACCAGATCCTGGAGCGACCCCACGGTCGTGCCGCCAGCAGCGTCATACGCCGCGCGGGCAGCCGCGCCGGGGTCGAACCCAACGCACGCGTGGCCGTCGCGGCCAAGCCGCTGCGCCATGCCCAACCCCATGCGTCCGAGCCCAACCATCCCCATGTGCATGCGTGCCTCCTTGGCGAGCGCCGGAATATAGCCCTGCATGATCGATGCAGCGGAACACCTTGATCACCCCGTGCGGATGGGATGCTGAGGCGCGTCACCTGACGCGCGGCGATAGCATTGGGATCCCATCATCGGCACTCCGCCGGCCCCACGAGGACACCACGTTGGCACGCAAGACCCGTCAGAAGCTCGGTGAGATCCTGGTCGAGCTCAAGCTCATCACCAAGGAGCAGGCCGAGAAGGCCGCCGAGGCCGCCAAGAGCAGCCGCAAGCGCATCGGCGAGACCCTGATCGAGCTGGCCATCTGCGGCGAAGAGCACGTCGCCAAGGCGCTCGGCAAGCAGTTCGGCCTCGAGTACCTGAACCTGGACCGCCCGGAGGACCGCAACAAGGTCTCCATGACCGCGATCCCGCAGGACGTGATGAAGAAGTACTTCGTCCTGGGCTACGCGGGCGAGGGCCCGAAGAAGCGGCTGGTCATCCACGATCCGCTGGATCTTGATGCGTTCGACGTGCTGCGGTTCCGCGTGGGTGCAGAGCCGTTCGCCATTGCGAGCCTCACGCAGATCAAGTCGCTCATCGACGGTGGCGGCGGCGCGGCGGCGGCCCTAGGGCCCAAGAACCTGGCGACCGCGTCGATCGATGCCAGCATGGATCGTGGCTCCAGCATGGACCGCGGCGCCAGCGCGGACGTGAGCGAGAAGGAAGCCAAGGTCGAACAGGGGATCGTCAGGCTCGTCGATCGCCTGATCATCAACGCCGTGCAGGGCCGTGCGAGCGACATCCACATCGAACCGCGCAAGGAAAACGTGATCGTGCGCTACCGCGTCGACGGCGAGTGCGTCGTCATCGGCGACGTGCCCAAGAAGATGCAGGGCTCGCTCCTGGCTCGCGTCAAGCTCATGGCCGGCGTGAACATCTCCGAGAGGCGCATTCCTCAGGACGGCCGCATCAAGTTCGAGGTGGATGGCACCAAGATCGACTTCCGCGTGTCGAGCTGCCCTGCGGTGCACGGCGAGAGCATCGTGCTTCGTATCCTTCGGCCCGACAGCGCCAACACCGCATTGACCACGCTGGGCCTTGAGTCCGACAGCCTCGACCAGTTCAACCGCATCATTCGTCGGCCCAACGGGATCTTCCTGGTCACGGGCCCGACCGGTTCCGGCAAGACGACCACGCTCTACGCCGCGCTGCAGACGCTCAACAAGCCCGGCGTGAAGATCATCACCGCCGAGGACCCCGTCGAGTACCAGTTCAAGGGGATCAACCAGTGCCAGGTGCGCGAGCACATCGGGCTCACGTTCAACGCCATCCTCAAGAGCATGCTCCGCCAGGCGCCCAACGTGATCCTGGTCGGCGAAATCCGTGACCGTGAGGTGGCTGACATCGCGATCCAGGCGGCCCTCACGGGCCACCTGGTGTTCAGCACGCTGCACACCAACGATGCCCCCAGTTCGGTGACTCGTCTCATCGACATGGGCGTGAAGCCCTTTCTGGTGGCGAGCTCGATCCAGGCCGTGCTTGGCCAGCGCCTGGTGCGCTGCCTGCACACCTGCAAGGTGCACAATCCCAACCCCGATCCCAAGTTCATGAGGCTCGTGGGACTGACGCAGGCCGATGCGGACTCGGGACAGATCATGGGGCCCGGCACCTGCGCCGAGTGCATCGGTGGCTACCGAGGCCGCCGTGCGATCTTCGAGATGATGATGATGAACCAGGAGATCCGCGACCTCGCGTTTCAGCGCTCGGGGGTCTCGAAGATCCGCGCTGCAGCCATCCGTGGCGGCATGCGAACGCTCGTCGGCGACGGGCGACTGAAGATCCTGAAGGGCATCACGACCCCGGAAGAAGTGGCGAAGCTCGCGCAGGTCGACAGCGTCGACGCATAAGGCATTCGCGGCAGCACACCTCACTGAACCCAGACACGAAGGAGCAGACCAGTCATGTCAGGCGGCGACGAAATGACCAAGGGCGGCGGGCTCGGCAACACGAGCTCGATCCAGATCGACCGAATCCTCGACACCTGCATCCGGCAGGGCGCGAGCGACATCCACTGCAGCATCGGCCGCCCGCCGACCCTGCGCCTGAACGGCCGCCTGCGCAACCTTGCCACCAAGGTGCTTGAGCCCGATGACACCGTGGCGCTGATGAAGAGCATCACCCCCGAGAAGAACCAGCAGGAGCTGCAGGAGCAGGGGAGCACCGACTTCGGCTTCGCGTTCGGCGACCAGGCGCGCTTCCGCGTGAGCGTCTTCCGTCAGCGTGGGGCGCTCAGCCTTGTGCTGCGCCAGATCCCCAATCGCCTGCTGACGTTCGAGCAGATCGGCCTGCCGCCCCTGGTGCAGGACCTGCTGCGCCGCCCGCGTGGCCTGTTCATCATCACCGGGCCCACGGGGTCGGGCAAGACGACGTCGCTCGCCACGATGATCGACTACATCAACCAGAACCTCGAACGGCACATCGTGACGATGGAAGACCCGATCGAGTACTACCACTGGCACAAGAAGTCCGTGGTGAACCAGCGTGAGGTCGGGCACGACACGCCGTCCTTCGCTGAGGGTCTGCGACGCGTGCTTCGCCAGGACCCCGACTGCATCCTCGTCGGCGAAATGCGTGACCTCGAGACGATCGAGGCCGCCATCCGGGCAGCGGAGACGGGCCACTTGGTCTTCGCCACCCTGCACACCACCGGCGCAGCGGGCACCATCAACCGCATCATCGATGCCTTCCCGACCAACCAGCAGGAACAGGTCCGCGTGCAGCTGTCGACCAGCCTTCTGGCCATCATCAGCCAGGTGCTCTGCGCACGGTGCGATAAGCCGGGCCGTGCCGCAGCGTACGAGTTCCTGGTCGTCACGCCTGCGATCTCCAACCTGATCCGCGAGAACAAGACCTTCCGCATTGACAGCGCGATCCAGACCGGCAAGAAGTTCGGCATGCAGCTGCTGGACGACCACCTCTGGAAGCTCTACTCCGAGGGCAAGATCGACGCGGAGGAGATGATCGAGAAGTGCCGAAACCCGGGCGATCTGACTGACAAGGTCCATAAGTCAGGCGGGGCCGTTGGCCGAGCCGAGCTCGACGCCGAGCACTCGACCTGAGTTTGGGTGTCACCTTGGTTCCGGGAGGGAGCCGCGGTGACCATGACGGATCTCGCCATGGCCTGAGTCCTGACGGATCCAAGGTGTCACGATTCTTTTTGCGCTCTGACAGGGCTTTACCGGCACCCGAGCGCGTACCTTCCTGAAGCCGGACGAGGATCGCCCATGACCGTCACCATCCCCCCGATCGATGCCGAGAAGGAGCTGAAAGGCCGCAACATCGGCCGCATCCTCGTCAAGCTCGGCAAGATCACCATGGCACAGCGCGATCTGGCGCTGGCCAAGCAGGCCAAGGACAACGCCGCCGGGACCAAGCGCAAGCTGGGTGAAGTGCTGGTGGA
>CAMDAQ010000027.1 GCA_945888705.1 Singulisphaera sp. GP187 | reverse complement strand
GTCGTCGAGACCTTCATCACCGATTACACCGACGCGTTCGAGCCGCTCGCTGAAGAGACCCGCACCGTCATGCAGGACTCCATGCGCTCGATCATGCAGTCCTTCATGGGCGGCGGCATGCAGGAGCGCATGCGTGACCTGTTCGAAGGCGTGCAGAAGGACATGGAGGCGCTGCAGCAGGAGAATGGCGGCGCCGAGATCGACCCCGAGGTGCGCCGCAAGCTCTTCCAGGAGCGCATGGACAAGCTGCAGCAGGACGTGACCGCGGAGCGTGCTGCGAACGGCCAGGATGCCGAGCAGCGCCGCATCATGAAGGAGATCGTCGATGCCAGCAACTCCTTCCTGTCCAAGAAGGTCGAGCTGCGCAAGGAACTCGTCGACGGCGTGAAGGGCGTGCTGCGCCCGGAGCAGGCCGCCAACTGGGATGCCTTCGAGCGCTTCCTGCGCCGCGAGCGCGCCATGGGCAACGGCATCCTCAGCGCCGAGAGCACCAACCTGATCTTCGTGCTCGATGACGCCGACCTGACGCAGGCCGGCATCGATGCGACCAAGCCGATCCTCGACAACTACGAGCTCCAGCTCGATGGCGCGCTCAAGGCGCGCGATGAGTTCCTGGAGTCGAGCGAGCCTCGCCTGCTGAAGTCGATGCTCGACGCCAACACGCAGGAATCGACCCGCATCGTCGACCAGCAGATCTCCATGCGCAAGGCGGTACGCGACATCAACGAGCGCTTCCGCACCGAGATCACGCAGGCCCTGCCTGCTGAGGATGGCGCAAAGTTCAACCTCGCCGCGCTCAAGGCCGGCTACCAGCGCACCTACAACACCACGGCCACCCAGAAGATGTTCGAGGAGGCCGGCAAGATCGAGGGCCTCTCGGCCGAGACGCTCGCTGCGATCACCGACCTCGCCTCGCAGTACGAGCGCGAGCTGATGGCCGTCAACGATCGCATTGTGTCTGCCACCAAGAAGCAGGAAGTCGACCGAACCAAGGAAGACATGGAGCGCGGCCTGTCGATGATGAACGGCACCGGTTCGTGGTCGAACATGATGGGTCGAGGCCGCTTCGGCGGCGGCGACCAGGGCCAGCCCGATCCGGTCCGCGACGCCTTCGACGATCGCGCCAAGCTCGCCGAGAGCTACCAGTCGCGCCTGAAGGCGCTGCTCACGCCCGAGCAGTTCGAGGCCCTGCCCAAGGGCAACGAGCGCGGTGGTCGCGGCGGCATGGGCGGCGGCCCTGGCGGCATGGGCGGCAACTTCGGCAGCGGCAAGATCAGCGAGATGCCCGAGCAGTTCCAGGAACGCGCCAAGGAGTTCGACGCGAACAAGGACGGCACCCTCGACGAGGCCGAGCGCACCAAGATGTTCGAGGACTTCCGCAACCGCTTCCGCGGCGGGCAGGGTGGCGGTGGTCAGGGCGGCGGCCAGGGCGGCCGCGCCGGCGACAACGGTGCCTGATCTGATCTGCGATACTCCGGCGCATGGATGCGCACGGACGCTCGTTCCCGGAACGACTCGCCATCGAGGAAGTGCTGCGCTGGATGCGCGGGGCCTTCCTCAATGACCACCATGGTTTCGGCCATGCCTCGGACGACTGCTTCCAGCGCGCGTGCGACATCCTGCGCACGCAGGCCGAATCGGCGCTTGCGCACTGCGCCCTGCGCGGTGGCGGCACGCTGGATCGCCCCGCCGCGCTTGCTCGCACGCGCGAAGTGCTCGCCGAACTCGCGCGTGCCAGGCCGGCGATCGCATCGCTGATCGCCAGCGACGTGCAGGCGGCCTTCGATCGCGATCCGGCTGCGCACTGCCCCGACGAGATTCCGATCTGCTACCCCGGCGTGCGCGCGCTCGTTGCACACCGCATCGCGCACGTGCTCTGGCAACTCGGGCTGCCCGTGATCCCGCGCCTGATGGGTGAGATCGCCCACGCCGAGACCGGCATCGATCTTCATCCGGGTGCCACGATCGGCGAGGGCTTCTTCATCGACCACGGCACCGGCGTCGTGATCGGCGAGACCACCGTGATCGGCAGGCAGTGCACGATCTACCAAGGCGTCACGCTCGGAGCGCTGCGGTTCCCGACGGATGATGCAGGCCGCGCCGTGAAGGGCCAGCGCCGCCATCCCACCCTCGAGGATGGCGTGACGGTCTACGCGAACGCCACGATCCTCGGTGGCACCACGGTGATCGGTGCAGGCAGCACGATCGCCGGCGGCGTCTTCGTGACCGAAAGCGTGCCGCCCGGCAGCGTGGTCCACGCCGCCAAGCTCGATGTGCAGGTGAAGCAGCGGCGGCCGGCACCGTGACGGATCGCCCGTCGACCGAGTCCGATGCCAGCGCCGGCATCATGAAGCCCCTCGCAACCGAACACGATGCCGCGGGCGATCGCGCAAAGGCGCGGCCTGGCACGTGGACCGCCATCGCCAGCACCGCGTTCATGTCGGGCTTGGCCTACACGGTCGTGAACGACGGCGTGTCGGCGTGGCTGGCTGCGCGGCAGGTCACGCCGATCGTCATCGGGTTCTTCGCCCTCTGCTCCTTGCCCTACGGGCTCAAGTGGATCTGGGCACCCTTGCTCGACCGCTTCCATGCACCGCTGATCGGTCGTGGTCGTCGCCGCGTCGGATGGCTGATCGTGCTCGGCTCGCTCTCGGCGGCGCTGCTCGTGGCAGCGGGCGCTGCGGGGCCGCATGAACCGATCGCCGCCGCCGAGATCGCCGTGGCGACCGATGCGACGTGGCTCGAGCGGCAGTCGCTCGCGCTCGATGAACTCTCGCGCGGCGGGCTCTGGGGCTTCGCGCTCATCGTGTTCGCGCTCAGCCTTGCGTCCGCGAGCCTCGATGTGGTGGTCGATGCCTTCCGCACCGATTCGGTGTCGCGTACCGAGCTCGGCCGTGCGGCGAGCGTCTTTGTGGCGGGCTTCCGCGTCGCCAGCCTGGTGGGCGGCGCCGGTGCCTTGTTCGTCGCTGCGCGACTTGGCTGGCAAGCAGCCTTCATCCTCGCGGCCGTCATCATGATGATTGCCACGATCACCGTGGCCTTCGCGCCGGAGCCGAGCGACGGCGAACCCACCTCGTTCCTCGATGCGGTGCTCGGTCCGGTGCGCACGTTCGTCCGTCAGTGGGGAATCACCGCGCTCGCGCTCGCGGCGTTCGTCCTCATGTTCCGGCTGCCGGACCTCGTCGGCAACCGCATGGTCGGTCCGTTCCTGATCCAGGAGCTCGGCTTCACGCTTGACGAGGTCGCGGGAATCCGCCAGTTCCTGGGCTTCGGCTTCACGATCGCGGGCGCGGCGCTCGGTGGCGTGGTGATCGCGCGATTGGGCATCGCCCGCAGCATGCTCATCTTCGGCGTGCTGCAGGCCGCAAGCAACCTCGGCTGGGTCTGGCTGGACCATGCCGGCAAGGACCGCGCCGTGCTGCTCGCGGCGGTCGCCATCGAGAACGCCTGCAACGGCATGGTGGGCACGGTGTTCGTGGCCTTCCTGATGAGCCTGTGCGATCATCGCTACAGCGCGGCGCAGTACGCGATCCTGACCGGGCTGATGTTCCTGGCGGCGAGCCTGGTCGGCACGCTCAGCGGGTCGCTGCTCGCCGAATGCCAGCGCCTGACGGGGATCCTCGGCGGCTACTCCGGATTCTTCATCGCCACGATCGCCATGGGCGTTCCCGGGATCGCGATGGTGCCGTGGATCACTCGGAAGGCGGCGGCGCGTCCAGGCGCGGCGTGAGCGCGCGCTGGCGGATCGTGTCGTAGGCGCTCGCGAGCAGGCCGACGAGCCGGAACCGGCCGCCAAGGCTGCTGGGTCCAAGTCGGCGCAGGAGCGCGTGCGGAATGTGCTGCGGCGCGGCGGCTTCGTCGAGTTCCGCCAGAGCGCGGCCTGGCCGCCAGAAGTCATGCACCAACTCGGTGATCGGCGGCAGCTCCGGCGGATGCTGCGCCACCGGCGGCGGGTTGTGCGCGCTCTGCACGCCGCGGCTCGTCAGTGCGCGATGTTCCTGGATGCGCTCGAGCAAGCGCTCTCCGGTGAGCCCGCGCAGCGTGAAGAGCACGAGCGGGTCCACTTCGATGCGTTCGGCGAGCACGCACGCCGCAGCGTGCACGTGCTTGCAGGGCTTCGCTTCCTTGCAGGCGCATTCGACGATCGGGTCGGCGGCCTTGAGCCCCGCAGGGAAGAGCCGAAGCCCCAGCCCCGAGACGAGTCGCTCGGCACCTTGCGGCAGCTCACCGGTGAGCAGGCGCGCGGAGTGGATCGCTTCCTGCGACATCGCGGCGATCACGGCGGTCCACTGCTCGCTCGTCCACGGATGGAACATCATCGAGCATTCGTACGGTCGCGTGGCGCGGCCCTGCACCTTCATGCGTGCCACGCCGGGCACGATCTCCATCGTCACGACCTGGCCGCTCTGCGCGTACTGCAGGCCTTCGATGCGCACGGCCTCGGCAAAGCCGGTCTCCATGCCTTTGAGCCACGCTTGCGCCCACCACGGCAAGCCCTCCATGCCTGCCTTGCGGCGCAGCCGGATCCCGTGATGCACGCGCCGCGGGTGCTCGGCGCGCCGTGGCTGGAAGCCCTGCTCCGGGCGTGCGCGCGGCGCATCAGGGCTTGGCGCCTGCTCGACCGAAGTCGATGCCGCGTCAATCGATGCAAGCTCGGTCGATGCCATCTCGGGCTCGTGATCAACCTGGGCATCGACCGGGGGCGGCGTCTCGACCGGCTCGTTCGTTGGGCGCGTCACGCGCGTGAGCGACTTGATCATGGGCGAGGCCGCAGCCTTGGCTGGGCGCTTGGCAGCGGGCTTGGCGCCAGCCTTTGCCGATGGCTTTAGGGCCGGCTTCGCCGCAGCCTTGCCCGCTGGCTTTGCCGGGCCTTCGCCGTCCTTGCGTGCAGGTCGCGTCATGATCCCTCCGCCTCGATCAGGCTTGAGCGTCGCAGCGTGAGGATGTCACGCAGCTGCGAGGTGCTCATCTCGGTCAGCCACTGGTCGCCCGCGCTGATGATCTGCGTGGCCAGCTCGGTCTTCTGCTCGATCATCTGGTCGATCCGTTCCTCGAGCGTGCCCTCGCACACGAACTTGTGCACGTTCACCGTGCGGCTCTGGCCGATGCGGAACGCACGGTCGGTCGCCTGGTTCTCGACGGCGGGGTTCCACCAGCGGTCGAAGTGGAACACGTAGTTCGCCGCCGTCAGGTTCAGGCCCACGCCGCCGGCCTTCAGGCTCAGCACGAACACCGGGCATGAGGGATCCTCGCTCTGGAAGCGCTCGACGAGCTTGTCGCGCTTGGCCTGCGGCGTGCCGCCGTGCAGGAAGAGGGCCTCGGTGTCGAGTTCCTTCCGCAGCATCGCCACGAGCAGGTGCCCCATCTGGCGGTACTGCGTGAAGACCAGCGCGCGGTGTCCGCTGGCCACGACTTCATCAAGCAACTGCACGAGCCGGTGCGCCTTGCCGCTGCGCGCAGCCACGAGCGCGCTCTCGCCGAGCATCTCGCGGCCTGACGATTCGGTCTCGCCTTCGCCTGCTTCCTCCTCGGCGTCCACGCCATCCTTCGAGAAGCCCTCGCGCAGGAAGTGCGCCGGGTGGTTGCAGATCTGCTTGAGCTTGACGAGTGCGCTGAGCACGAGCCCACGACGCTGGATGCCTTCGGCGCGGTCGACCTTGGCCAGCATCTCGTTCACGACCGAGTCATAGAGGCGCGCCTGCTCTTCCGAGAGCGGCACGAGCGCCTTCGTCTCGACGAGCGGCGGCAGGTCGGTGATGACCTTCGGATCGGTCTTGAGCCGGCGCAAGACGAACGGGCGCACGAGCGAACGAAGCCGCTCGGTCTGCGTGCGGTCACGGTGCCGTTCGACCGGCAGCGCGAAGCGCTTGCGGAACTCGCCCTGCGTGCCCAGGTAGCCGGGGCAGCAGAACTCCATGATGCTCCAGAGTTCCGTGAGGCGGTTCTCGACCGGGGTGCCGGTGAGCGCCACGCGGTGGTCCGCCTCCAGCGATCGGATCGCCGCGGTCTGCTTGGTCGGCGGGTTCTTGATGTGCTGCGCTTCGTCGAGCACGACGCGGCGCCAGGGAATGCGCTGCATGAGCTCCTTGTCGCGCACCACGATGGCGTAGGTGGTGATGACCACGTCGGTGCCGCGCGCGGCCTGCTCGAAGCGCTCGCCCATCGGGCGCTCGAGCCCGTGCTGCACGTGCATGCGCAGGTTGGGCGCGAAGCGCGAGAGTTCGCGTTGCCAGTTGCCCAGCACGCTCATGGGCGCCACGAGCAGCGTCGGGCCAACCGGTGCCGGCGCGGCAACCTGCCGCTCGTGCAGGAGCAGCGCGATGAGCTGGATCGTCTTGCCAAGGCCCATGTCATCCGCGAGCACCGCGCCGAGCCGGTACTTGTCGAGGAACGCCAGCCAGCTCACGCCGGCGAGCTGGTACGGGCGCAGCGAGCCTTGGAACCCCGCAGGCTGCTCGAGCATCTGCAGCGATTCGGCACCCGCCTTCGCACCGAAGATCTCGGCGACCCAGCCGGTGGCGTCCATACCCAGGATCGGCATGCCAACCGGGCCGTCGATCCCGTGCGCCATGCGCAGCGCATCGACCAAGGTCATGCTTCCGCCCGGGTGTTCGCGCAGGAACTGCACGGCACCCTGGAAATCCTCGGGCCGGATCTCGACCCACTGGCCGTTCACGCGCACCAGCGGCGAGCCTTGCTTGGCCAGTGCCTCGAAGGCTTCGAGCGAGATCGGTGCATCGCCGACGGCGATCTGCCATCGGTAGTCGACGAGCGACTGCAGGCCGAGCGCGCCGCTGCTGGCGCCCGCGCCGCTGCTGCCCGATGGTTCGGTCTCGCCGCTCTGGATCATCAATCGCGCGCCGAGCCGGCTCGCGGGCTGGCCCCACCAGTCAGGCACGATCACCTCGAAGCCCGCCTCGAGCAGCACGGGCCGGATCTCAGCGAGCAGCGCGTAGGCCTGCTTCGTCGTCAGGTCCATGCCGCACGGATCGCTCTCCTCAAGCGATTCCTCGAGCGCGGTCCAGATGCGGCTCGCGCGCGAGAGTTCGGCGAGCAGCAGCGCACCCATCTCCTCGGCGCGCGCGGCATTCTTGGCCTGCTTGCTGCCGCTGGCCTTGGCCCAGATTTGCTCGGCGTCGACCGTGGTCGCGCCCGCAGGATCGGCGAGGTGGAACGAACAGTGCCAGAGCGCGTCGGCCGCGGGCTCCTCACCCGCAGGCGGCTCATGCAGTTCGAAGCGCAGTCGCCACGCCGAGCTCTCGTTGAGGTCCTCGAGGTTGCCGATCCAGCCGCGCACCAGCTTGAGCAGGCTCTGGTCGACGGTCTTGGGCTGCACCACCGAATCGCCACGATCGAGCAGGCCGGCCAGCCACGCCACGTGCGGATCGGCAGCTTGATCGGCGCCTTCGATCGCGTCGATGTAGGTCTCGGCCGACAGGGCCTCGCGCACCTGCGCATCGACCATGCGGCCCAGGCAATCCTCGAGCATCGCCCACGCGCCGGCGCCGCCGGTGGCGTAGCCCTCATCGCCCACGGCGCGCGCGCTCGCCGGCACGCTCGCGATCAGGCGCTCAAGGCGGGTGTTCCATTCGCCGTCGTGCATCCACGGCTGCCATGCTGCGTGCAAGGCGCCCGTGCGCTCCTGCCGCAACGACGGCACCACGCGCTGGTCAGCGATCAGGTCGACCGCGAGCCGACCGACGGCGTTCCACCAGCGGGTCTCGTGGCCGAGTTCGATCGAGTGGTGGGTGGAGTCGTCCTGATGCAGCGCGAGCAGCACACCGAGCGCATCGCGCGGGGCGATCTCGATCGAGGCCACGCGCGAGGTGGCGAGCTGCAGGTCCTCGTCGCCGTCGATCGAGGTACCCAGCAGTGCTGCCATGCGGCTTGAGGGCAGGGGCCACGCACCGTCAGCGAGTTGGCGGTGGGGCAGGAGCAGCGCGAGCTCGGTCGGCTTGGCGTGGGTGCCGGTGTGCAGGATGCCGGCCTCGCGCACCGCGTGCTCCAGTTCGGCGTGACCAGCGATGAAGGGGTGTGCACCCGCTTCGGCCGCCGACGGTTTCTGTCGTGCGCGGCCGAGGTCCTCCGCCCAAAGGTGAAGGGCGTGGCCAGACCAATTGCAATGGAGGACAAGCATCGTGGGGAGTGATCCGAGTGATCGCGCTGGGGATCGAACCCAGGACCTAGTGATTAAAAGTCACTTGCTCTACCGGCTGAGCTACGCGATCCGAAGGGGGAACGATCGTAGCCGGGAAGGACGTGGGTGACGGCAAGGAGTCCGCAAAGGGGCGCTTTATCGACCAGATTCCCGGTTGGCATGAAGTTCCCGGGGCGTTTGGCGGGCATATTCGCGCAAGTGTGGCCGAGCCATTGACTCGGGCAAGGCAAAATAACACATTTGCGGTGCATAAGGCGGGTTCTTTGAACCTTGGCGACTCGCCGTCCGATCAATGGGTGACCGATTCTCGGTCACGACCAGGTAACGCACCATGCACGACAGCAACCCAATCATCGGTCAGTTCCTCACCTACCTCATCGACGAGCGGCACTTCAGCCCGTACACGAGTCGGTGCTATGGCCTCGACCTGCGTCAGTTCGCCGAATACCTGACTGCCGAGCACTCCATCCCCGGCAACCAGGCAGCCGAAGAGGCCAGCCTGAAGACCCGCAACCCGTCGGCGAAGAAGACCGTCACCGATTGGCTGCTTCTGGGTGATGTCGAGGTGATCCGCGCCTACCTCACCAAGATGGCCGAGCAGAACTACTCGCCGGCCACGACCGCCCGCAAGATCGCCACGCTGCGCAGCTTCCACAAGTGGATGGAGAAGCGCGGCTACATCGGCTCGAACCCGATGACCCTGATCCGCACGCCCAAGCAGCCGCGCCGGCTGCCCAAGGCGATCAGCGTCGACCAGATCGAGAAGCTCCTGGCTGCACCGAGCGACGGCGAGGTCCTGGGTGCGCGCGACCGCGCGATCCTCGAGACCCTGTACTCGACGGGCATCCGAGTGAGCGAAGTCGTCGGCATCAACCGTGCCGATGTCGACATCGAGCGCCAGCAGATCATCATCCGTGGCAAGGGCCGCCGGGAGCGCGTGGTGCCGCTGGGCGTGCACGCGCTGGGATCGATCGGCAAGTACCTCACGATGATCGAGTCCGAGCGTGGCCCGCTGGCCCCGACGAGCCCGCTCTTCGTGAACAAGCACGGCACCCGCCTCTCGAGCCGCTCGGTGCGCCGCAAGGTCGCCAAGTATCTCGAGCAGGCCGGCCTGGATCCCGACATCAGCCCGCACACCATCCGCCACTCGTTCGCCACGCACCTGCTCGACAACGGTGCGGACCTGCGCGCGGTGCAGGAACTCCTGGGCCACCAGAGCCTGAGCTCCACGCAGATCTACACCCACCTCACCACGCAGAAGATGCGCGATGCGTACGACCGCGCGCATCCTCGCGCCGAGGCGGGCTGATCCGGCATGGCTGCGGCGGCGCGCACCCCACGAGCGCGCCGGCGCACGACCGGTGATGGTGCGCGTGCGGGCCTTGCGGCTGCGCGTGGCACCAAGGGTGCACGCCAGGCGGCGCCCCAGGTCCAGATCCATCATGGCGATTGCCTCGATGTGCTGCCGCGGCTCGAACCGCGGCAGTTTCACTTTTGCTGCATCGACCCGCCGTTCAACACCGGGTCAGCCAAGCGGAGCACGCGCAGCGGCGAGCAGTTGGGGTATCGCGATTCGTTCGGCGGGCTCGATGCGTACATCGAGTGGATGCGACCGCGGTTGGTGGCGATCCACCGTGTGCTGCGCGACGACGGCACGGTGCTCGTGCACTGCGACTGGCGCGCGAGCCATCGGATCCGTGTGCTGCTCGACGAGATCTTCGGCGAGTGCAGGTTCCTGAACCATCTGGTGTGGCAGTACGGGCTCGGCGGGTCGAGCCCGCGCATGTTCGCGCGCAAGCACGATGACCTGCTCTGGTATGCGAAGGGAAGTGCGTGGTGGTTCAACGCGCCACGCGTGCCCGCGACGAGCCAGCGTCTGAAGGGCCAGACGAAGAAAGCGACCGACGTGCTCGAGGTGCCCTCGATCAACAACATGGCGAAGGAGCGCGTGGGCTGGCCCACGCAGAAGCCGCTCGCGCTGCTTGAGCTGCTCGTGGGCGCGTGCTGCCCGCCGGGCGGTGCCGTACTCGACTGCTTCTGCGGCAGCGGCACCACGCTGGTCGCCGCTGCCCGGCTGGGCCGCAGCGCCGTCGGCGTGGATGCCGATGCCCGCGCGGTCGAGCTGGCGCGGGGGCGGGTTGGGGCTGGACAGCTCCTGTCAGGGTGAGCAGGCGCCCCACTGCGCAAGCAGGTGTGCCAAGTCGATGCATCCGATGTCGCCGTCACCGTCAAGATCAAGATTGGCCGTGGAGTTTGCTACTTCACCCCAAGCGCTGATCAGCAACCCAAGATCACCGCCATCAACGACGCCATTACCAGTGACATCAGCTGCGCATGGTGGGATGCCACAGTCGTCGGGGATCCAATCGCCGTCCTGATCGACGATCGTTCCATCGAGAATCTGCCCGAAGTCGACCAGCCCATCGCCATTGCAGTCCGCCGACCACTCGATGATGTAAGTGTTCGAGTAGGCAACCGTTCCGGGGAAGTCGTTCCAGCAGAGTGCAGAGAAGGCCCAGTACTGCAAGTTGTTGCCGTCACCCGTTGGCTCGGGGCCACACCAGCCAGTAAACGTCCACGGTTCGCCTGTGATCCAGCGCCACACCCCTCCTTCACGTCGGCCTCCGATCATGGGACCTCGGCCAAGTCCGCTGACGGGCGAGATCTGTGGCACGGCCTGACTGATGATGAATGAATTCTCGCTCGATGAGGTGGGGGTTGCAAGGTGCCCACCGAGTGCTTCACATCGTGCTTGCGCCTCGTCCCACCAGTTGGCGGGAGTGACATCAGCCGGCAACTGAACGCCCGCGTAATAGTGACCGTTTCCCCCCGCCGTGACAGTCCACTGAACGATCGGAAAGGGCGGCTCTCGGCCAGCGCTGGCGCAGCAGTCTGGGATGTTGTTGCTGTCAACGTCGGCGAGCACGCCAGCTTGGATCTGGCCGAAGTCGACGACTCCGTCACCATTGCAGTCCGCAGACCACTCGATCACTGTGGCCTCGATGGCGATGGACTCGAGCTGGACCAGACTGTGCGCATCGTCCCAGCAGGTGGCGGTGGAAGTGTTGAAGCGAGCGACTTCCTGGCCTTGGTAGCCACCCCAAGAAGCATCATCGGGTTGGTTGCTGCACCAGCCAGACCACGTCCACGGCTCTCCGGAAACCCAAGTCCAGCCACTCGCGGGCTCGGAGAAACCGGGTGCTCCTTGGTCGTGGAACGCCCCGAAGTGCACGTTGTGTCCCATGCTCAGGGCACGAACGAACTCATTCTCAGTTGCACTGGTGATGCTGACCAGATGGCCGCCTTGCGCTTCCGCTCGACTCACCAACTCCCAAAAACGTCCGTTGGGTTGGGCTTGCAGAACGTACCAGTGCCCGTTACCACCAGCCGCAACTGGCCATTCGACAGGTACTTGTGCTGCAATCGGCGACGACACGGCGAGGGTGATGACAATGGTGGCGGTCTTCATGTTCAGGTCCTGGTGTGTACTGAGGGGTCTCAGAGACAAGCGAGCTCCAGCGTTGCGTGCGCAAAGTCGGGCGCTCCTTGGCAAAAAACCGTCCTACACCGACAAGTGGCGGCGGCCAATCCGGAGAGGCTGCGGGAGCAAGGCCACGGGAGCGCGAACCTGAAATGAGATCGAGAGCCCGCCCGTCACCCACGCGCGCCGATCGACACGACCAAGCCTGCGAAGGCGGCATGGAACGCGGGCAGTTCCTGGAGCAGCGCTTGAGCCATGGAGGCGCGGTACAGGTGCACGGCATCATTGCGCTGGCGCAGGATGCGCTCGAAGGCGGCTTCGTCAGTGATGAGGCCTGCCTGAAGACCGTGGCGAAATGCAGCGCGAGGAGTCGGGGCGACGACGCCGGCACGTGCAGCATCGAGCTTGAGCAGCTTCCACGAGACCTCGAACGCGAGATTGAAGTGCAGCAGCGCTGAATCGGCTGCAAACTCCTGATCAGTGCGCTGCAGCGCGAGTTCAAGTCGATCGACCACTCGCGCGAGATCGGCGAGTAGAAGCTCGAACCGCTCGGGATCGGCCTGGCTCATGGCAGGGGGATGACGTGACGCGACGCGATGCGGACGAAGTCCGGATCGGCGCGGTCGAAGTCGACAAGATCGACCTGGCGGATCGTGGGCAGGGCATCGATTGCGACACGCAGGTCGCGTTCTGCCCCCGCATCGGCACCCGGCAGCCTGCGAAACCCCACATCAAGATCGGATGCCTGATGCTGCGAGCCGCTGGCGAAGGAGCCGAACACGAACACGCTCAGCCCACGCGCGGTGAACTGCTCGGCGACGGCAAGAAGCGCCTGCCAGACGGCAGGGTGCAACCGATCAGGGCAGGCCGGTGCGTGCGGCATGCAATCATCGTAAACCCGCTGGCGCCGATTCGATCAGAACTGGCAGAAGTTCGGTGATCCGCCCCGGCAGACGGAGGCCAGTCAGTTCGGGCAGGATCCCCACTGCGCAAGCAGGACGCCAAGATCGGCCTGGCCAATCGTGCCATCGCCATCAAGATCGAAGCGATCGAACGCCGGATCAATCGATCCCCACGATGCCAGCAGCAGTCCAAGGTCGGCGCTGTTCACGAGTCCGTCATCCGTCACGTCGGCGATGCAGAGCGAAGGCGGCGAGTACTCCTGCGTGGCTGGGATCCACTGCCGACCGCTCGGCGTCGGGCCAATGCCGCCAGCAAGGACGTACACATCGCGCGCCTCATCATGCGCCCAATTCACGTAGCCGCGCGGCGGGCCGCTCACGCCGCACTGCACCCACGAGTCTCCTTCAAGCACCCACGTGCTGCCGTACTCCACCTCGCCGCAGCAGGTGGTTCCACCGTGGAGCACGGTGCGCCCGCGGCGCGCGTCATAGAGCATGTTGAAGACGTAGCGCCCAGGCCCCGTCGACGGGAGCTGGGTCCACGTTGCACCGTTCCACGTCCACGTGTCGTTGCGGTTGAAGAAGTAGAAGCCACCGTGGAGCACGGATTGGCCACGCGCCTTGTCGTACACCATGCGATGGGCGTAGCGAGGTCCGATCGGCCCGTTGCCGAACGATTGCCAGGTGTTGGTCCCGGGGTTCCACTCCCAGGTGTCGGCCAAGAGCGAATTGCCGTTGTATCCACCATGCACGACCAGGCGATCACGCGTGGTATCGAAGGCGATGGCGGGATAGTCGCGGCCGCCAATCACGTTGTCGCTCACGAGCGTGAGCGTTGCCGTAGGGCAGTGGTACGACCAGAGTTTGTCGTCGTAGCCCCATGGACCAAAGATGTACATCGTCTGGCGAGCCGGGTCGTAGCACATGGACTGCGCTGCACCTCCGGGAAATGCCGATCGGATGGACCATGACGCGCCGTCGTACTCCCAGATGGCCTCGTCTGCCGCGGTGACGATGCGGCGTCGAACCGGGTCGTAGCCGATCGCCACGCTGCCGTGGCCTTCAGTGGTGGCTTGGGTCCAGGTCCCATCGCAGGGTGACTGGGCAAGGACTGCGACAACGATGAGTTGAGTGGTCAGCATGGTGGTCTCAGGAATGGGCGCTGTGCGTCATTCAAGCGTACGGCCGCGCTTGCAAGGGCAAGTTGCCAGCCGCCGGACTGCATTCGGATCCGGCGCGTGAACGGAACGTCAGACGTCGGAATGACTTGGGATCCGACCATTCCGCGCGCGGGTACCAACGGCGCGTTGGATGGGGACCGGTACGTCGGCGATCTGATCGCACGTGGCATCTGCGAGTGCATCCACGACGGTCCGGTCCCGATCCGGGAAGGCTCAACTGCACCGTGCATCAGGCGTGATGATCATTGACATGAATGCCACTGGGCGAGTGATTCAACTCAGTTTCATCCGCGTTGACCAATGCGCGTTGCCGTCCTGAGACTGAAAGAGGGATGTGATGGAGTATCTGCATAATCCTTGACCAATTCAGGGATTCCAGCACCGCTACACCAATTCCGGAGTAGCGTGTCCGTGTACAGGATCTCGCGCAGCGTTGCGCGTGCGAATCGGGTGCATTGGAGCTCAGTCGGAGCGCTCATGGCGTTCCGACTGTTTGTTTTCCCCCCTGCGAAGGTCCGAAGGCGGCCTGCACATGTGTTCGCGTTGAAACCTTTCTCGAAAGGCCTGTCATGTCTTATGCACGTATCTCGTCCGTCGTGGCCCTGTCCCTTCTTGGGGCCATCGCCGTGCCCGCTTCAGCCAGCATGACCTCGATTGAGGGCAACCTTGCCCTGAGCACCGAGGGGCTCGCTGACTTCACGGGCTTCCTGGACTACCAGTTCTTGGGCGGCAACCAGGGCCAGCTCACGGTCACGCTGACCAACACCACCGATCCATCGAAAGGTGGCTATCTGACGGCGTTCATGTTCCGTACGCCCGCTTCCTTCGGCGCATTCACCTCGACCTTGGTCTCCTCGACCTACGCGGGCATGACCAACATCCCGGCTGGCTCCAGTGGCTCACCCTTCCCCGGCGCGTGGCTTGGCGGGGCAGGGCTGGGGGCGTCGTGGCTGAGCGGCGGTAGCCCGAATGACGGAGTTGCGTCTGGCTCGACTGGTCAGTGGGTCTTCTCCATCACGGGGGTGATGGCATCCGCATTGGATGCCGTCAACTTCGTGGATGGCGATGCCTACGCGTTCATCGTCCGCTTCCGCGGGCTGGATGATGATTGCTCCGACAAGGTGCCGGCATCCACCCCGGCTCCTGGTGCGCTGGTGCTTGGTGCCACGGGCCTGGCCTTCAGCCGTCGCCGCCGTAACTGATGCACACGCCCTGCCTTGGGCCGATTGCCTGATCGGCCCAAGGCAGTGGCATACTCAACAAGGAACCACTGCCATGAATGACCAACCCATTGTCGCACAGACTCTTGAGCAGGTAACGACCGTCGATCTGGGGCTACCTCGATCGGCGTGGGCGGATCGACCATCCACGATTCGTCCATCCGACACCAGCATCGCTGTCCTCGCTCCGAACACCGATCTCAGCACCGAGCGTCTGTGTTCGTTCTCGGGCATGATCAGTTGCACACACGTGTCGATCAACGCTGTGCAGATGCTTGTGTCCCTCACCAACACGTCCGACGTCGAACGGGGTGGGTACCTCACGGGCTTCATGTTCCGATTGCCGAGGGAGCTCGGCGGATTCGTCGTCACGCTGCTTCGTTCGAGTCACCCGGGGATGTCACGAATCATGCCAGGCACCGGCGCGGCTCCGTTCGCGGGCAGTTGGCAGGGTGGCGTGGGAACGGGCGGCGAATGGCAAGGGGGCGGAACTCCGACGGCGGGCGTTGCACCAGGCGACACGGGGGCGTGGGCCTTTCTGGTGTCAGGCACTGGTGCGGCGGCACTCACCGCCGAGCGATTGATGTCCGGTGGGAGCATGCCCGATCCCTATGCGTTCGTCGTGCGGTTCAGGGGCATCGGGGCCGGTCACTCGGACAAGGTCCCAGCGCTGATGCCCGATCACCAGATGTTGCGGATGGCGGCCTTGATTGACGCCGTCGAGCAGCGGCGCTGATGGACGTGGGTGGTGGTGGTCCGTGTCCGGGGGACACCACCCCTCACCCCACCAGGGTGATGTGGCCGAGCTTGCGGCCGGCGCGAGGCGCCTTGCCGTACAGGTGCAAGTGCGCGTTGGGCTGCGAGAGCACGGTGGCGGTCGTCGGCAGGGTGCCGACGATGTTCGTCATCACGCAGGGCGCGCGCAGCGCTGTCGAGCCGAGCGGCAGCCCCGCGATCGCGCGCAGGTGGTTCTCGAACTGGCTCGTCTGTGCGCCTTCGATCGTCCAGTGGCCGGAGTTGTGCACGCGCGGCGCCATCTCGTTGGCCGTGAGCGTGTCGCCGTGCGCGAAGAACTCGATCGTGAGCACGCCGACGTGGTCGAGCCGCTCCATGACAGCGTGCGCCTGCTCGCGCGCGAGCGCGGTGAGCCGATCACCCTCGGGCGTGGGTACCACGGTCTGGTGCAGGATCCCGCTGACATGCTCGTTCTGGCAGAGTTCGTAGAAGGCGACCTGCGGCTTGCCGCCCACGCGCGTACGCACGCCGATGATGCTCACCTCGCGCTCGAACTCGACGAAGGCCTCGTAGATGCAGGGCACCTTGCCGAGCGCGATCCACGCGGATTCCAGCGAATCACCGTTGCGGATCACGCGCTGGCCCTTGCCGTCGTAGCCCAGGCGCCGCGTCTTGAGCACACCGACCGGGCCGACGGCCTCGAGCGCGCGCGGGAGGTCGGCACTCGAACCAACCGCATGGAACGCCTGCACCCCGAGTCCGCACTCCTTGAAGAAGTGCTTCTCCTGGATGCGATCCTGCGCGATCTGCAGGCTCTTGGCGCCTGGATGCACGCCTAGCGACTGCTGCAGGAACTCGACGGTCGCGGTGGGCACATTCTCGAACTCATACGTTGCCACCGAGAGGTTCTGGGCGAACCGCACCAGACCTTCGGGATCGTCGTAGGGCGTCCCGATGACCTCGCCGAGCGCTGCTGCAGGGCAGCTCATGCTCGGCTCGAGGAACCGGAACCGCATGCCCAACGGGATGCCGGCGAGGGCGAGCATGCGGCCAAGCTGGCCACCACCGACGATACCGACCTTCATCGACGGCCCTTTCCGCGGCGGGCACCCTTGGCCGTCCGTGCTGCGCGATCACTCGAGCGCGGCGTGCGCGAGCGGCGCGTGGAGCCGGTCGCCGCCGCACCCGAGCCGCGCCATTCGATCAACGGCTGGGCGAGCGCCAGATCGATCGCCGGCGCAACGTGCCCGGCGCGCGGCACCGGGTGGGCCAGCACCGATGCCGTCTGCTGCGCCCGGTAGCGCTCGAGCCGCGTGCGTACCGAGGTCTCGGTGTGGGCGATGATGGCTGCAGCCAGCATGCCGGCGTTCGTGGCGCCGGCGCGGCCGATCGCGAGCGTGCCGACAGGGATGCCTGCTGGCATCTGCGCGATCGACAGCAGCGAATCGAGGCCTCGCAGCGCCTTGCTCTCGACCGGCACGCCAAGCACCGGCAGATGGGTCTTGCTTGCACACATGCCCGGCAGGTGGGCTGCGCCGCCTGCACCCGCGATGATCACTCGCAGACCTCGACCGTGGGCGGCGCTGGCGTACTCGAACAGCAAGTCAGGGGTGCGGTGTGCGCTCACCACGCGGCACTCGTGCGGCACGTCGAGCAGAGCGAGCATCGCGCTGGCGTGCTGCATCGTCTCCCAGTCACTCTGCGAGCCCATGATCACGCCGACGAGCGGTGCCTGTGCCATGGAGGAAAGGGTAGCGCGGCCTGCGATGGCATTCGGTGCGGCAATCGAAGCACGAACCGATCGTGGCTAGCATCCGTCCCGGATCGCATGGACACAAGCACGCACCACCTGCCGGCAGACCACGACATCCACGTCGTGGTGATCGACGATCAGCCGATGGTCATCGAATTCGTGCGCCGCGTTCTGGCCGATGACCAGCGCATCAAGGTGCACGGCTTCACCGACAGCGCCGTTGCGCTCACCGAGATCCGAGGGCCGCTGGCGCAGGTCGAGCTCGACCTGGTCGTCATCGACCTGATGATGCCCGGCATCACCGGCTTCGATGCGATCGCGGCGGTCCGCCAGTTGCCGTGGGTCGGAGCCATCCCGATCCTTGCACTGACGGCCAGCGACGACGAGGTGGTCAGGCGCCAGGCACTGGACCTGGGTGCGCGCGAGGTGATCGTGAAGATGCCGCCTCCCCACGAGCTGCGCGACATCCTGCTGCGGCACATCGATGCCGGCGTCACGCTCCACGCCACGCGAAACGAGCCCGACGATGGTGTCGTGCGGCTCGGGGCGCTTGAGCAGTCGGCCAACGAGCTGGCCCAGCTGAACGATCCCGAAACCGTGCTCATGCGCGTCCTCACCGATGCGCGCCAGTTCACGCATTGCGAGGCCGGCGGCGTCTTCGTGCGCGAGGGCAATCAGCTGCGCATGGTCTATGCGCAGAACGATGTGCTCGGCAGCGCCGAGCGATTCGTGCGGTCGGTCGTGCTCCCGCTCGATACCTCGAGCATCGCCGGCTACGTGGCGGTCACGGGCAAGATCCTCCACGTGCCCGATGTCTACGACCTTCCGTCCGAGGCGCCGTACCGGTTCAACCGCTCCGTCGACGAGCGCACGGGCTACCGCACGAGGAGCATCCTCGGTGTGCCGCTGCTCGGCGAGAGCGGGCGCTGCATCGGCGTGTTCCAGCTGATCAACCCGCATCGAGCCGACGGTGCGAGCACGATCGGCTTCGAGCCCGGTGACATCGGCGTGGCGGCGCGCTTCGCGGCCACGGTTTCGATGAGCGTGCAGCGCGCCCAGCTGACCAAGAGCCTCATCGACCGCACGATCGCGATGGCGCGCCTGCGCGACCCGAGCGAGACCGGTCCGCACGTACAGCGCGTGTCGCGCATCTCGCGCATCCTCCTTGAGGCATGGGGCGCCCGGCGCGGCCGCAACGGCCCGGAGTGGGAGCGCGACGTGGACCGGTTCGCCCTGGCCGCCACGCTGCATGATGTCGGCAAGGTCGGCGTGCCCGATGCCGTGCTCAAGAAGCCCGGCAAGCTCGACCCCGAGGAGCGCGCCGTGATGGAGCGGCACACCACGATCGGTGCCGATCTCTTCGGCGATGACCGCGAGTTCGACCTGGTCGCCAAGCGCATCGCGCTGCACCATCACCAGCGCTGGGATGGTGCGGGCTATCCACCGGTGCCGCAGGTCGACGGATCGTCTCGGCCGCTGCGCGGCGATGCGATCCCTCTCGAAGCACGCATCGTCGGCATCGCCGATGTCTACGACGCGCTCAGCGCGCGTCGCTGCTATAAGGAGCCGTGGACCGAGGACCGCGTGATCGAGCTGATCACGGGCGAGCGCGGAGGCCAGTTCGATCCTGAGGTCGTCGATCTCTTCATGGAGAATCTGCCGACCTTCCGTGCGATCCTGCAGGCGCACGAGGAAGAGGGCTTGCACTGAGCGAGGCTCACGCGCCGGGCAGCGTCCAGCCCGGCAGTGCAGGCTCGCCCAGCAGCCGGTCCGCCGCAGGGTCACCGTCGATGCGCATGCTTCCGGGAACGCAGCGGATCGGGCGGCCGGCGCGATACGCGACCGTGCCCAGGAGCACCAGCTCGGTCAGGCGCGTGGCATAGGGAAGCCCGCACAGCGGTGCGGTCGGCTGGCCATCGCGGATGGCCTGCAACCACTCCCGATGATGCCCGATGCTCGGTGCGATCGTGGGTGCAGGCGGCTGCCATGCGGCGGCGCGTGCGCCGGGCCAGAGCAGCATCTCGCCGTAGTTGGCGAAGAGTGCGCCCGTGGTGCCCTGGAAGCAGACGCTGAATCGACCGTGGTAGTCAACGCGATCCTTCGCGCCGATCTCCTGCACGAAGGGCGACATGCGGCCGCCGTCGAACCATCGCAGCACGAGCGGATCGTCGCCGGCGCGCCCGGGCGCGATCGCCCACGATGCCTCGAGCCACGCAGGCGTGCCGATGGCATCGGGTGGGGGGCCATCGGCCTGGATCTCGATCGAACGGCCATCGAGCCGATCCAGCCCGAGTGCCCAGAACGGAAGGTCCATGATGTGACAACCCATGTCACCCAGGGTGCCCGAGCCGTAGGACCAGTAGCGCCGCCAGTTCGCAGGGTGCACGCCATCGATGTATGCGCGGCGTTCAATCGGGCCTTGCCACAGCTCCCAATCGAGCCCGGCCGGCGGCACGGCACCCGGCGTCAGCCGTCCATCGCCCCAGCTCTTCTGTTGCCAGCAATCGACCGCCGTCACGCGGCCGATCGCTCCCGCACGGATCGCTTCGACGACGCGGCGGTAGTTGTCGCCCGCGTGGATCTGCGTGCCCATCTGCGTGGCCACGGGGTGGCGTTCCCAGAGCGAGCGCAGCACGCCGAGTTCACGCACTGTGCGCGTGAGCGGCTTCTCGCAGTACACGGGCAGGCCGGCCTGCAGCGCGAGTGCCGTGGCGAGCGCATGCGTATGGTCGGGCGTGGACACGACCACACCGTCGAGATCGAGCTCGCGCTCCATCGCCAGCAATTCGCGGAAGTCGCGGAAGGTTCGTGCATCTGGAAACTCGCTTGATGCCCGGGCGAGGTATCCGGCATCGACATCGCACAGCGCCACGATGCGCTCATGGCGGAGCTCCTGGATGTTGTCCCAGGCGCGATTGGCCGTGCCGATGCAGGCCAGTCGCAGCGGCTCGGCCGCAGGCCGGCGCGAGCGGCGCGGGCGCGTCGCACACGCCGGCATCATCGGGACCAATGATCCGATGGCGGCAACGGTGATGAATCCTCGGCGCGTCACGTGCATGGACTGCCTCCTGTGATGGGTACCGTACCGACATGCTCCGCATGGCCTGCACGCTCGCCGTCGCTTCGTTCACCTTGGCCGATGACCGGCCGGCCGGGCCATCGGTTCCTGGCAGCACGCTGGTGGATCGTGTGGTGGTGGCAGCGGGGCCGATCGCAGCCGACGTTCGCGAGCGCTTCGGCCTCAAGCCTTTCTACGAGCAGTGCATCGTGTGGGAAGGCTTGCCGTTCGTGGCCAGCGCCAAGGTCGATCCACGCGCGCTGCAGGAAGCCGTGTGGCTCGCGCGCCGCATGCTGCGCAGCCGTCCCGAGATCGCGCGGGCGATGGGTGCCAACAACGTGCGCGTGGCAATCATGGATGTGGGCGAGGTCACCACCGACGTGCCCGAACATAGTGACCTTGAGCCCAAGGGATACTGGGACATGCGTGCGCGCGGGCTTGGTGCAACGCCGCACCGGCCGGCCGTGAGTGCCGGCGAAGAGAACCTGCTCACGTATCCCGGCGATCCATACGCCACCGAGAGCATCTTCATCCATGAGTTCGCGCACGCGATTCACGAGATGGGCCTGTCGTCGGTCGATCCGACCTTCGATCGCCGGCTCGAGGCGGCTTACGACGCGGCGATGAAGAAGGGCCTGTGGCAGGGGGCCTATGCCCGCGAGAACCGCATGGAATACTGGGCCGAGGCCACGCAGTCCTTCTTCGACACCAATCGCGAGAACGACAACCAGCACAACCATGTCGACACGGTGACCGAGCTGAAGGAGCACGACCCCGCGGTCTGGGAGCTCTGCATGGAGGTCTACGGCCAGCCCTGGGCGTACACGCGCGCCGATGCGCGCGCGGGCCAGGAGCACCTGGCCGGGTGGGATCCTGCGGCGAGTCCGACCTTCGCGTGGGCGGATGCCGTGCGCGAGGCGTGGCGCCAGTGGGAGTTGCTCGAGCAGGCGCGCAAGGCTGGTTGCAAGGGGCGCGTCAAGGGCGATGATGCCAGCGCCGCGCCGGATGCTGCTGGATCCGACAAGGGCTCCGATCCTGAGTGAGGCGCTAGCGCGTACGCGGACGCTGGTACTCGTCCAAGTGCTGAATCGCCTGGCGTGCGCACCGCGCCAGCATCGACTCCATCGCGACCGGCCGGTAGCGGTGGCAATCCACGCCGACATCGGCCGATCGACTCTGGCTCGGCAAGCCGCCGTGCAGATGGCCGTGCAGGTGCAGCGAACCGTTCCATCGACCTTGCCAGGCGAGCATCGGATAGTGGCAGAGCACGACGCGGTGCTCGCCGCGCTCCCAGCCCTTCCAGCTGGCGATGTCGTGAACCGAATCGAAGAGCCGCTCGAAGCCCGGCAAGCGCGGGTCGTGGTTGCCGCGGACCAGATGGACCGTTGAGCAGCGGATCCGCTCGCGGCACTCGCGCGCGAGCTTCACGGCCTTGCGCGGTTGCTTCTTCCAGGCAAGTCCAGCCACGAAGTCGCCCAGGTGCCAGAGCTCATCGCCCTTGGCGACCGTGGCGTTGATCCAGTCGATGAGCGCGTCGTTCATCTCATGCACGCTTCCGAACTCGCGCTTGTACAGCGC
>CAMDAQ010000026.1 GCA_945888705.1 Singulisphaera sp. GP187 | reverse complement strand
GCGTGGCGCCACGACGAGGACAACACGCTCACCAGCGGCAAGAGCAAGATCGCGACCGGATCGAGCGTCTTCCTCTCGGGCAAGGTCGGCATGGCCGGGCCCTTCGGCCGCTGGGTCGTACCGAGTTACCGCAAGATCCCTCCAGCCGGTCAGCCCGGCGGTTTCCGTTGGGACTTCCGTCCGCTGCCGCGCGGTACGGCGGCTTCGAACATCGTCCTCACGGTCTCGTGGAGCATCGCGTCGCGGAGCAA
Organism: Singulisphaera sp. GP187; assembly: GCA_945888705.1. Taxonomy (GTDB): domain Bacteria; phylum Planctomycetota; class Phycisphaerae; order Phycisphaerales; family SM1A02; genus SYIB01. The sequence continues at coordinate 22,831 of CAMDAQ010000026.1, read as the reverse complement.
GCACCCTGACCAGGCATGGAAGCTCGTCAAGTGGATGACCGATGACCGCAGCCAGCGCGACCTCGCCAAGCTCGGCCTGGCGATCCCCACGCGAAAGTCCGCCGCGATGGGCCCGGAGTTCAGCGATCCCGCCCAGGAGCCCGCGAACGATGCGGGGTATCTGCTCGCTGCCGAGCGAGCGCAGGTCGTCGAGTGGCCGGTCAATCCGCAGTTCGAGTCGCTCTTCGCGAGCACCATGGATGCTGCGCTCAAGACTGGCACGATCAGCGTGCGCGAGGCCATCGACACCTTCCTGCGCGACTGGCGCAGCGAGAGCCAGTCGCCGCTCGCCAAGGCCGACCTCGCGCCGATGCCGTGGCGCGGCCTGGCCGTGTCAGGGCTGGCCGTGCTGGCGGCCGCAACGGCGTGGTTCATCTGGTGGATGCGCTCATCGAGGGGTTCGCGCGCGCATCGCAGCGAAGAGCGCGCTGGTTGGCTGCTCGTCTCGCCGTGGGTCATCGGGTTCCTGGCCTTCATGGCGTTCCCGATCGTGATGAGCCTGCTGCTCTCGCTCGCCCGATGGAAGGGCGTGAGCACGCTGGAGCAAGCCGAGTTCGCCGGTCTCGCGAACTACGAGCGCCTGCTCACCGACGATGCGCGCTTGCGGACCTCGCTGCGCGTCACGCTGTACTACGCGCTCATCGCCGTGCCGCTCGGGCAGGCGATCGCCCTCGGCGCCGCCATGCTCATGAACCTCAAGGTCCGCGGCATCGCGCTCTGGCGCGCGGCGTGGTACCTGCCGAGCGTGCTTGCCGGGGTCGGCGTGAGCGTGCTCTGGCGCTGGGTGTTCGACGCTGACGGCGGACTCATGAACCGCATGCTCGGTGCCATCATCGGCGGGATGGATGCCGCGCTGTCCTGGTTCGGCGCGGGCCCGACCGGCCTGGTCCCGCCGGAATGGTTCGAGGCCGATGCAGCCATCTGGGGCGCGCCTGCGTTCGCCATCATGAGCTTCTGGTTCATGGGCGGCACGATGATGGTCTACCTCGCGGGGCTGCAGCAGGTGCCGATCGATCTGCACGAAGCCGCCTCGATCGACGGTGCGGGCCGCCTGCGCCGCTTCGTCAGCGTGACGCTGCCGATGCTCAGCCCGGTGATCCTCTTCAACGTGATCATGGCGGTCATCGGCAGCTTCCAGGTCTTCACGCAGGCGTTCGTGATGACCGGCGGCGATCCGAACAACCTCACGCGCTTCTACGTGCTGTACCTGTACAACCAGGCGTTTGAGTTCTACGAGATGGGCTACGCCAGCGCGATGGCATGGCTCTTGCTGGCGATCGTGCTCGTGCTCACGGCCGTTCTCATGCGCACGAGCTCCCGCTTCGTCCACCACGAGGGGGCACCGCGATGAAGTCGCTCCGCCCCTGGTTCCAATCCGCCCTGCTTGCCGCCGGCTCGGTCGTCTTCCTGTTCCCGCTGTGGTGGATGGTCGTCGTGAGCCTTGAGACCCCCAAGCGCGCGGGCGCGGCGATGACCGGCCAGGACGGCGTCGCGCTCTGGCCCGCCGATCCGCAGTGGGGCAACTACGCCGAGGCCCTCGCAGAGATGGGCAGCGAACCGTGGGTCGGGTTCATCAACGCGCTGGCCAACTCGATCGTCGTGACCACGCTGGTCGTGATCGGCACCGTGCTCAGCAGCAGCCTCGTGGGCTTCGCCTTTGCGCGCCTGCGCTGGCGCGGCCGCGGCGCGCTCTTCACGCTGATGCTCGCCACGATGATGCTGCCGGGGCAGGTCACGCTGATCCCGCTCTTCCTGCTCTTCCGAGGACTGGGCTGGATCGACACGATCCTGCCGCTGGCCGTCCCTGCCTTCTTCGGAAACGCGTTCTTCATCTTCATGTACCGGCAGTTCATCCTGCAGGTGCCCGAGAGCCTGGTCGAGGCCGCCAAGGTCGATGGCCACGGCTGGCTCGGGATCTGGTGGACCGTGATCCTGCCGCTGTGCCGACCGGTCACGGCGATCTGCGCGGTCTTCACCTTCATCGGCACGTGGAACGACTTCATGGGTCCGCTCGTCTACCTGCATGCCGAGGAGCAATCCACGCTCGCGGTTGCGCTCAACAGCTTCCGCAACCAGTACGGCGGGCTCGACGACGTGCACCTGCTCATGGCAGCGAGCCTCGTCACCATGCTCCCCTGCATCCTTCTCTTCATCGCGGCCCAGCGGCAGTTCGTCGAAGGACTCGCCCGCGGCGCCGTCAAGGGCTGACACGAAAGGCAACCATGGCAGAGGTCATCCTCAAGTCGGTCGGCAAGGTCTATCCCGGCGGCGTGCGCGCGGTGCAGGGCGTGGACCTGCATGTCCGTCACGGCGAGTTCATCGTGCTCGTCGGCCCGTCGGGCTGCGGCAAGAGCACCACGCTGCGCATGGTCGCCGGCCTCGAGGAGATCAGCGAGGGCACCATCGCCATCGGCGGGCGCGTGGTGAACGACATCGCCCCGAGCGATCGCGACATCGCGATGGTCTTCCAGAACTACGCGCTCTATCCGCACATGACCGTGGGCCGCAACATGGCCTTCGGCCTCGAGCGACGCCGTCGACACGGCAGCCTGCTGCGTGCGCTGCTCAGTCCGGCTTATGCAGCCGAGCGCCGAACCGAGAGCACGCGGATCGAGGCCCGCGTCGACGAAGCCGCCGGCCTGCTGGGCCTGCGCCCCCTGCTGCAGCGCATGCCGCGCGAACTCTCCGGCGGCCAGCGCCAGCGCGTCGCCGTGGGCCGCGCGATCGTGCGCGATCCGGCGGTCTTCCTCTTCGATGAACCCCTGTCGAACCTCGATGCCAAGCTTCGCGGCGAGATGCGTACCGAGCTGCGCATCCTTCATCGGCGGCTCGGCGCGACCATGATGTACGTCACGCACGACCAGGAGGAAGCCATGGGGCTCGCCGACCGGATCGTGGTCATGAAGGATGGACTGGTGCAGCAGATCGGTTCGCCCTCCGAACTCTATGACCGGCCGGTCAACCGTTTCGTCGCCGGATTCATCGGCACGCCGACCATGAACTTCATCGAGGGCGATGTAGAGCGCGATGGCAACGGGCTTGCACTTCGATGGCCGGGCGGTCGCATCACGCTGCCTGCCGGCATCACGCTCGCCACAGCGCGAGCCGCCATCGGGATCCGACCCGACACGCTCGCGCCGGTGGCCGATGGACCGTTCCGAGGCACCGTGCAGTCGATCGAGTTCCTCGGCGACCGCGCCGATGTGCTGGTCGAGTCGAGCGGCGTGCGGCTCAACGCGCGCGTGCCGACCGACTCGGCGCGCGCCATGCGCGAGGGCGAGTCGATCGCGCTGGGCATGCCGAGCGTCGCCCACGTCTTCGACGGCGATGGCCAGCGGGCCACGTGATCATTCGGGTCTGTAGCGAACTTTTACCGCGTTTCGCCGGGCTGCCGTCTTGGAGCCGGATGATGCTCGCCGTACGCTGCGGGCATGCGGTTCGACCAGGCCGTCTGGGAAAGCATGCCCATCATCGAACGGATGGGCTACACCATGTCGTGCATTCTCGACCGGGCGCAGCGGTTTTCTGCCGCCCTTCGCGCCGCGAACATCCCTCACGCTGTCTGCGGTGGTCTCAGTGTCATGGCCTGGGTGGAGTCGCGGGACCCTGGCCGCGCCCGCTCCACCAAGGATGTCGATGTCCTGATGCGCCGGGAGGACCTCGAGCGTGCGGCGGTTGCCTTAGCTCCTTCGGGGTTCATCTACATCGAGGTGCGAGGCATTCCCATGTTCCTTGATGGTGAAGACGGGCTGCCGAGCCAGGCTGTACATGTCGTTGTTGCCAATGAACTGTCTTCACCGCATGAGCGGATCGCCACACCGGACCTCGGACCATCGTGCACCGATGGGCAGGCACCATGGCCGCGGGTCGACTTGGTTCGACTGCTCGAAATGAAGCTGCTCGCCATGCGCCCGCACGACATCGCGCACCTGGGCGACCTGCTCCGCGTCGGGCTGATCGATCGCAGCTGGCGCGAGCGCATCCGCCCCGAGCTCCGCGAACGATTCGATCGCGCCTACGACGAAGCCGAGCGCCACTACGGCGATTCGGTGCACTGAACGATCGCTACGCGACTCAGCTGCCCCACGCGCTCAGCAGCATGCCCAGGTCGGCGCCGTCCACCACGCCCGAGCCGTCGATGTCGCCCGTGCCGGTGCCGCCCCAGTTCCCAAGCAGGATGCCCAGATCGCCGCCATCCACGGTGCCCGAACCATCCAGGTCCTCGGGATCGGTCGGCGGCGGCGGGTAGGTGCAGGTCCCCTGCGTGAAGATCGCGCAGGAATACGCGCCTAGGCTGATCAGGCCGCTCTGGCCCAGGCCGTCCCACGCCACGCCCGAGCCTTCAGTATCGAAGCACGGATGGTTGGCGTAGTCGCTGCCGTAGCCCGGCCAGTCGCCATTGAAGATGCAGCGCCAGAGTCCGCCGCGCGGCAAGCCGATGCGGTAGTTCGAGATCGGATTGGTGCTGAAGTTGAAGACAACGACCACGTCGTCGCCCGCGCCGCCGTTGGCCCAACGGTGCATGCCAAGCACCTTGTTGAAGTTGTTGACATGGAACACGTTGGTGTTCTGGCCCGACAGCCCCTCGCTGCACCCGTAGTCGTTCTTCCGCAGCTTGATCAGGTCGGTGTAGTGGCGCAGCGTGCCGGCGTACGTGGTCGCCTTGCTCCAGTCCAGAGGATCACTGTCCTGGAACCAGCCATCCTCAAGGAACTCCTGCCCCTGGAACAGCATCGGAATGCCCGGGCTGGTCATGACGATCGCGCCACCGAGCATCGAGCGCTTGCGGCTGAACCAACTGCCCGGGTTGCTCGCCCAGATCTCGCTCGGAACGCGCTGCTTGCCGTTGGCCACCTCGTCGTGGCTCTCGGTGTAGACGATCCGTTGCTCGATCTGACCGTTGTAGCCGAACAGGATCGCATCCTTGACGGCGAACATGTTCCGATCGGCATCATTGGGCGTGATCAGGTTGCCACGGATGTTGGGGAAGAAGCCGGGGTCCCACTGGCTGTCGAAGCCGGCACCGCCCTCGCCAGTCGTCTTGCCGAGCCACGGATTCAGGTCCATGTCCTCGGCGATCATGAACTTCCACGGCTGCGTGGCATCGACCGAGTCGTTGATCCACTGCAGGAGCGACCATCCCTCCGGGATGTCCACGCCATTCTGGTCGGTGCGACGGATGTACTTCGTGCCGTCCATGCGGAGGCCGTCCATCCGGAACTCCTCCAACCACATCATGCAGTTGTCCTTGATGTACGTGCGGACCTCGCCGCGCGTGTAGTCGGGACGTGTGTTGCCCCAGGGCGTGTTCAGGCGGAAGTCGTTGAAGAAGTAGCTGCCGCCGCCCGTGCCTGAGTACCAGTGGTCGAAGCGCCACAGGTCCATGTCGTTGGGGCCGAGGTGGTTGAAGACCACGTCGCCCATCACGGCGATACCACGCGAGTGCGCCTCGTCGATGAAGGCCTTGAGGTCGTTCGGCGAGCCGTACGCGCTCTCGACGCTGTACGGGTACGACGGGTTGTAGCCCCACGAGTAGTCGCCGGGGAACTCGTTGATCGGCATGAGCGCGATCGCATTCACGCCAAGATCCTCAAGGTGCTGCAGCTTCTGGCGAACGGTGGCAAAGTTGCCGGGGGTGCCCGCCGTCGGAGCGAAGAACGCACCGGGATGCATCTCGTACATCACGAGCTTGCGCCACTGCGGCATCGTGAATTGGTGCTGCCACGTGTACGAGGCAGGGTTGTAGATCACCGAATCGCCGACCGAGCTCGTCAGGTCACGCGCACGGGGGTCGTTGCGCCACGCGGAACTGGTGCCGCGCTTGACGAAGAACTTGTAGCGCTGGCCCGCGGTCACGAACGGAACATCGCCGCTCCAGTAGCCGTTGAACTCGTTGCTGAGCGGGTACTGCGTCGAGTTCCAGCCGTTGAACGTGCCGCCAACCGCAACGCTGTCGGCGAAGGGCGCGAAGACGCGGAACGTGGTTCCGTATTGCCCGCCAGCCGAATACGGAATCGCACCAACCCCGGGACGCGTGGACGGGGGAAGCGCCATCACCGAAGAGGCACAGGCGAGCAAGGCAGCGACGGTCGTCAGGGAGCGAGCCATCATGGCTGCGAAGTCTAGGTTGAGGCCCGCGATGCGCCACTTCGCGAGCAAAAAAACACAAGGGTCCCCGCGAGGGGGACCCTTGGAGATTCCAGAGGTTCAAGTCAACGACTCAGGGCTGGCACGGTCCCCAAGCGGCGAGCATCCCGCCGAGATCGCTGCCGCCCACCGAGCCATCGCCATCGAGGTCGGGGGACGAACCGCCCCAGCCAGCGAGCAGCACGCCGAGGTCGGCGCCGCCGACTTCACCATCACCGTCGAGGTCGGCGGGGCACGGGTTGCCGCCGCCGCCGGCCGACACGGTCACGTACTGCAGGCCGGGGATCGCCTCGAAGTTGACCAAGCGCGGCTCGGCCAGGTTCGGGCAGCCGTTGCAGCCACCGGTGAACTGGTTCGAGAGGTAGTCGTGGCCGCCACCATTGACCATGGCCATCACCTTGATGTCGCCCGTGCCGGGGTAGCCGATGATGTTCAGGGGAAGCTTCACCTCGATGCCGGTGCTGCAGCCCGTGCCGCTGCCGGTCGTGGTGGTGCCGTCGTACGCGGGCACGCCGCCCGTGTTGCTGTTGTTGGTGGAGATCTCGACACCTTCCTGGCTCACAATCGGGAAGCCCGGCAACGCGCTGCCGATGTATCCGCCGGAGCCGCCGCCCGCCGAGAGCATCTGGGCGATGTTCGCGTAGCAGGTGATCGGTCCACCGCCGTTGGTCGTGGTGACGTAGAAGTCAGCCTCGAAGCCGGCATCGAAGGTGAGGCCGGGGTTCGTGGCATCGGTCCCCATGCGGTTGAGGCCGTTGAAGTCGACATCGGCGTTGTCGGCCCGCACCGTGTTCTGTCCGCCCGGAGCGCAGTCGATGAAGAGCTCGAACTTGTTGAAGTTCGACTCGAGGTTGCCGCCAATGAACAGGTACAGGAATCCACCCTGGACATCGAGCACGGCGTGCATGTTGTTGATCTCGCTGCCATTGCACTGGTCGACGAGGCCGTCGGTCGCGTTGCCGAATTGCGTCGCAGTGTCCTGCGCCCAGAGTTCGGCGCCGTACACGGCCGCGTCAAGGGTGCCATCAACAACGATCTGGGCGTGGGCCGAAGCCGCACAAGCAAGGACAGCAGCCGACAGGATGAAGGTCTTCACGGATCGATCTCCTCTGGAATCTGGTTCGAGACACAAGGTCAACCCGGGGCAGAAGGCACCCGGGCCACGGAATGACGGTCGTCGAAAGATAGGCCCGAAGCCTTACTCCGCAAACGGAATCTGAGCCGATTGCAGGGGCGATGCCGCAGCAAGAGGTGCTGCTGCTGGCGGAGTGTTCACCGTTTGGACCGCTTTGCCGCCCTGCATCGTGGGTCCTCCCACCACCGAGACGGCAGCGGGTTCTGAAGGATTATGGGCACCGGCCGCCAGGATCTGGCTTGCCAGGACCTTGCGGCGCAGGCTGGCGACCACCGATCGACCGGGCTCAAGGGCATCCACCCGGTCGAGATACCCGTTGGTGCGGTCAAGTTCGCCGCGCGCGAAGGCCGCACCCGCGGCGAGCACGTAGCCGTCGGCGACCTCGGGCTGTCGAGCCATGAGCCACGCGGCGGAGCGCTCCACCCGGGCCCAATCGCCGCACGCCCACGCCGCCTGGCCGAGCAGCACCATGTGCTCCGGCGTTGGTTCACGCATCGAGAGTTCAGCCGTGACGAGCTGATCGCGGGCCGCCGCAGCCGAACCAGTCATCATGAGGCATCGCGCGCGAAGACGCTGCATGTCCTCTCGTTCGGCAAGTTCCGCAGCCGCCGGCTTGGCAAGCGCATCAAGGCACCCGCGCCAATCACCCGCTCGGAACATCCGCCAGAGCGACTCTTCGGCAAGGCCATCGCCTGACTGCAAGGCCGCTTGGCGCGCGTGCTGAAGCGCGCGTGCGTCGTCACCTTGCAGCGCGTGGAGTTCCGCGCGCAAGGCACTGAGTGCCGCTGCTTGGCCGAAGAACTGGTCCGCCGTGCACAAGCGCTCCTCAGCGCCCGCAAGGTCATCCATGGCGAGGCAGCACTCCACCCCCGCCGCCGCGTACTGCAGGCGCGAAGGCTCAAGCGACCATGCGGCGTCGTATCGAGCAAGGGCCGTCACATCATCGGAACGCCGTTGCGCTTCCACGCCGAGGTAGTACAGGCATTCATGGCAGGTCGGATCGATCGACAGCGCAACCTCGAAGGTGCGCTGCGCACCCTCGTACTGGCGCATCTCCTGCTGGATGCGACCGCGCAGCGCCACGTAGGACGCATCCTGCGGGAACCTTCGGATGGCTTGGTCGATCGTGTCCAGGGCGAGTTTGTACTGACCGTTGATGAGCGACTGCTGTGCCTGGTCGTAGGCGATCTGAGCGCCGGCGCGATCGAAGCGATCGTTTGCGGCGCGGCGATTCTCGATGCCGCGCGCCGTCGGGCCATGGCAACCAGCGGCAATGATGGTGCACAGACCAGCGACGAGCAGCACCGCACCACGTGGACCTTTCGTCATCATGGCGTACCTCCGGTGGCAGGCGTCGTGGGTGCAGCAGGCGGTGCGAACTGCTGCGGCGAAGGTTCGGCGTGCAGCTGCGGAATGGCGGTGTCCTGAAGGAGCAGGTCCATCTGCTCGCGCCAGCCGCCGGGAACCGTGACGGCCGCACCTTCACGGATCCGCATCATGGCGGGCAGCACACTGTCCTGGCGGAGCGCGCTCTCGGCGTAATGGAGCGCCTTCGCCGAATCGCCGTTGCGCAGGGCTTCCTCGGCCTTGATTTGGTGGTTGAAGACCAGTTGCTCGCGGGTGAAGGGCAGCAGTCCCTGGCGTGCGCCCACGCGAACCGATTCACTGAATTGCAGCGCGGCGCGGCCCTCGGCGCTCGACTTCTCGTCGCCCATCAGCGTGGGCGTGACCAGGAAGAGGATCTCCGACTTCTTCACGATGTCATCCTGCCCGGTCAGCGCATCGCCCAGGACCGGGATGTCCGACACATACGGCGTCTGCCGGCGATTGCTGATGATCGTCTCGCGGAAGAGACCGCCGAGCACGACGGTCTGGCCGTCGCGCACACGGACGTTGGTCTTGACTTCCTGCTTGAATTCGTTGGGAACCTGGTACTCCTCGCCGTTGTAGGTCAGGTTCTGCAGCTTGTAGTCGCTCACGCTCGGCGAGAGCTCCAAGCGAATCATGCCGTCGTCGGTGATGAACGGACGGAACATGAGCTGAATGCCGACGTCGAGGAACTCGACCGTCTGCACGCTCACGTTGTCGTTCACGGTCGTGCTCAGGTACGCCACGCGCTCGCCGACGTTGACCCGTGCACGCTGGCGATTCAGGCAGGTCACGCTGGGGCGGGCCAGGACGTTCGAGTCGCTGACCTGGTCCAGGATCTGCAGGAACGCCGAGACATGGTTGCCCAGGATCCCGACCTGGAAGTTCGGGCTCGTGCTGGGCGGCGCCTGGAAGTTCCGCACGGTGCCAGACTGGGCATCTTCCGGATAGTTCGCGCCTTCAAATCCGTCAGGCCCGCCGATGAGGCTGTCGACGATCGACTCCGGGCCATTCAGCACGCTGGCGAAGTCAACGCTGCCCGCCGCAGCGATGTCGAGCCCGTAGGCGCTGGCATCGTCGATGGCGGTCTCGACCACCATGCACTCGACCCGCACCTGCTTCGGTGCCACGTCGAGCTTCTCGATGAGCTGCGCGATCCGGTCCACGTTCTCGACGAAGTCGAAGACGAGCAGCTTGGCCTCGAGGGCGAAGTCATCAGCACCGATGTCATCGAAGTCGGGCTGCATACCACGCGGCACGGTGCCACGGACGGTCATGGTGCCCTTCTCGCTCATGAGCGGCTTCGCGAAGGCCTCGGCATCCTGGGCGCCGAGGAATTCCAGCGAAAACACGCGGCTCACCATCTGGCGGCGCGCAGCATCGAGCTCGGCCAGTTCCTTCTTCGTATAGACGAGGATGAAGTCGCCTTCCTGTCGGCTCGCGAACCCGCGCACTTCGAGCACGGCCTGAAGTGCAGCATCAAAGGGAACATCGAAGAGATTGACTGTGACCTTGCCCTTCACTCCCTCGCTCGCCACGATGTTGCGCTGGGTCTTGATGCTGAAGAGCTCGAGCAGCGTGACGATGTCCATGCCCTGAGCCTGCAGGGTCACGGTGCCGTGGGGCGTGATCTCGATCGTGGGTGGGGGCGCGGATTCGGCGGGCTCGGCGGCTGGGGCTTCAAGCGCGGGCGAGTCCTGCGCAGCGGGTGCTGCACCTGAGGACGTCGCGTCCTGGGTTCCGGGAGCCGTGGCTGCAGCTGCAGGCGACTGTTCCGTCGCCGGCGGCGCGGGCGATGAAGCAGGATTCTGGGAAGGGGTCGCCTGTGATGCCGGGGTGGCCTGTGATGCCGGGGCTGAAGGCTGACCCACGCCACCTTGGGCATGCGCGGCCATACAGCAGGCCGAGAGCACGATGGCCGCGGTGATCATCGCTGGCGCACCGTGCGTGCGACTGGCGATGAAGCGCGGCGAAGTTGTCCTGCGCGTTCCGTGCATGGGCTCTTCCCTGCCCACGTCCTGCGGGCAGTGCCGGGAGTCCGGTACCTCGGCTGCATCGGCATTCGCGCGACGTACGGTGAGAATTGGTGTGTTCAAGGGCCGGCGTACCAGCGCTCCGTCACGCCTCCTGTGGTCGGAGCGATTTCCAGTTCCAACCTGTCCGACGCCCCTGGAATGGACAGCTCAACGATGGGTGCCGTGGCATCAGGCGCGACTGCCAAGGCCCCATAATGATTGAAGTTCAGGACGCCAGAGGCCGCTCCCGCGATGGCCAAGCGCACATTCATGGCTTCCTCAAACCCGCCCGGGCCAAAGGTCACCACGGTGTCGAGATCACCCCGCACCAGGGTGTACCCCTGCGTGCCGATCGTGAGCACTGCCGGCTCGGTCGGATTCGCCAGACTCCATGCCTGCGCTGCCATGACGTCGGCGACCAACCGCTCGCGCGCCGCGATCAGGCGACCGTGCGCCGAATCGAGCATCGCCGGGATCGCCACCGCCGCAAGACTGCTGACGATCACGAGCACGATGGACAGTTCGACCAGGCTGAAGGCTCGGCGGGTGCGTTGGCGCATGGAAGGCTCCATTCAGAAGTCGACGCGGATGCGGGTGGGGATCGTCTGCGAGCCGCCGCGCGGCGGCGGCGCACCCTCGGTGAGGCCCGTGATGTCATCGAGCGCATGGTCGTAGAAGAAGCTGGCCGAGTTGCGCATGATCACGTGATTGGCGCAGATGCGGCCGTAGATCTCGGTGGTGCCGCGCAGCCACACCGGATTGGTCGGCATGAAGATCGAGCCGATCACGGAGCAGTTGTTGAAGTCCCACAGGAAGATCGAGCTCAGGAACGCCGGATCGGGATAGATGCGCACGCGCCAGGGTTCCATGTACTGCGGCTCGCTCGGCGCATGGTCACTGCAGGCATTCGCCTGCCACTGGCCCATCCATGCCTTCTTGTGCGGATCGCCCTGCTTGAGCGATGCACTCGATTCGCTCGAGCAAGTCCAGTCCTTCCCGACCCACGAGTTGGCCATTGCCATGTCATAGGCCACGAAGAGCAGGAGCTGCGAGTTCTCCTTGAGCTCGATCGTGCTGTTGGAGCAGGTGAAGCTGCGTGCATCGAGGTCGAACCACATGCGCGCCTTCATCACGATCTTCACGTTGCCGTTGATGATGAGCTTGCTGTTCTCGAGCTTGAGCTTGTCGTCGATGCGGTAGACGCCGCTGTTCATGGTGACGGTGCTGCCGTTCACGATGTTCATGTCGCCACCACCGATCGGGATCCCGAAGAACTCGTTGCACTTGATGCGGGTCGGGTTGAGCGTGACCGTGGTGGCGCTGTAGGTCTTGTTGCCGGTGATCGTGGTGCCGCCAGAGAAGGTCGGCTCGGCCGGGGGCTGGATCGGGCGCGCGCTCTGGCCTTGGGGCATGCGCACCAGATCGACCTCGTCCGCGCTGCCGCCCGACACCGTCACGCTCTGCGCCGCGTATGGATGATGCAGGTACGCGCCGATGTCGTACTCGTAGGAGTTCGGGAGCGCTTCCCAGTTGGCAGCGACCAGCGGGTTGCCGCCAAGGAACCGGAAGAGCAGGTCCGACGTGCCGTACTCCAGGTGCGCCACGCCGGCGCGGGCAGCGCGCTTGACCGCCGCCGATTGACTGGCGATCGCCGTTGCCATCGATGCCTGCGTGCCAGGCACATCCACGGGCGCGCCCTCGAAGTACGCGCCCTCGCCAAGTTCCACACCTTCAAGGCCGAACCATCCCCGCTCGGCCTGCGTGCCGATGTTGATGGGCAGTTCCTGCTCGCTCGATGGCGCGCGCTCCCAGCGACCGATGAAGTTGTCGCCCTCCATCGTCATGAGCTTGTTCGCGAAGATCGCGTACTGGCCCTTCACCAGGCTCTGCAGCGAGAGCTGCGCCGTCATGCCGTAGCTCGTGCCGCCGATCGTGACGGTGATGCCGGCCTCGAATTCAGTGGTCGCAGCGCCCGGCGCCGCACCCGTCGCCACATCGGAGATCGTGACGTTGAGCACCGCACCGTTGCTCATCGTGTAGTTCTGTAGGAGCACGCCGTCGCTCAGCGACGCACGCCACTGCGCAGCCAGCGTGGCATCGGGCTCCTGGAAGATCCGCGCGAGCATCTCGCGCGACAGCGCCAGACCCTCGGCCGCGGCCAAGCGGCTCTGGGCGGCTTGCGCCATGTTGGAGCCGATCTCGACGGAGCCAGAGCGCGTCTTCACGAAGGCCGTGCCGGCGGTCGCTGCCACACCGAGCGCGAAGAGTGCCATCACGAGTGCCGCACCACGGCGGCGCGAAGGCTTCGAGCGCTTCATCATGACCCACCTCCACAGATTGGATGGATGTCGGGAAACGGCAGGTGTTCATCAAGCCGCACGTCAAGGCGCAACTCTTCTTCGCCGGTCGACTCGCCGGCATCGTCGAGCCGCTCGCGCATGAAGGCGAACTCGATGCCCAGTGCGCGATTGCTGCAGATGCTGGCGGACCCGTAGGTGAATCGCGGCGCGGCGGCCACGACGCCGTCGCGTGCCATGGGGGCGAGTCCCTCGGCGATCGGGAAGATGGTCAGCTGCCCGGCAGCACGCAACTCCTCGAAGACGCTGTTCCAGTAGTCCGCGTCCACGGAGAAGTAGCGGTCACCCTGCCCCGACGGGATGGTCGCGGCATTGACCACCGCTTCCTTGAGCGACCAGGTGCCGTCGGACTCCTGTTCGAACAGCAGCCAGTGGAGCTCGTCCGCGGTCAGGTTGACGAGGTCGAACGCTGACTCGGCGCCCGCACCGGAATCCTCGAGCATTTCCGACGGCAGCCAGAGCAGCGTGCGCTGCTGGCCCTGCTCGAGCAGCATGCGGCTCTCCAGCATCAGGCGTGAGACGTGCGCCTGCACCGCCGCCGTGCGGACGATGGCCGCCGCGCGGACATCTTGCAAGCGAAGGGCTCGGTGGAACGTGCCGAGGAAGCCGGCCACGGCGCCGGCGACCATCGTCACCGTGATGGTGGCCACCATCAGTTCAAGCAGCGTGAAGGCGCGGCGGCGCATCATGGCGCTGCCCCCTGCGTCTCTTCCCAGGTCTCGGGGCGGAATCGCCGCAGCACGGCGAGCTCCCGTTCGTCGCCATCTTCATCAAGGTCGTAGACCGTGATCGTGATCTGCCAGCCGGTGAGGACCAGTCCGGCGAAGCCGGGGATCGCCTGCGGCTCGGCAGCCACCGTCGTGCGGCGGCCCATCTCTGACATCAGGCCGGGCATGGCCGTGCCATCTGAAGCAAGCAGTGCGCCAGGCGCCTCGTGGCCGGCGAGGTTCGGGACCGTTCCGTAGTCGCTGGTCAGGGCCTGGGTCATGCGGCTCTCCGCACACGCCGCTGCAAGCGTGATGCGCAGCGCATCTTCCTGCGCGGCGATCCCGGAACCGATGGCCGTCGATGCGGCTGCGGCTGCCATGGCCACGATGACCAAGGCAACCAGGCATTCCACCAGCGTGAAGGCGCCGCGCGCAGTGCTCATGGAGGATGTGGTCGGGCGGAACGCCATGGTGCTTCATGGAAAGGATCCAATCTGGCCGAACCGGCGCAAGGACGCCGCAGTACGGCGATGAGCAAAAAAATCTGATCCATCGCTTGAGTCGCCCCTCCCTGCATCCGACGTTCATTCCGGCGGCAGTTGGCAACGCAGGGACCGTCCCTGGCAGCCAGCCGCGAACGAACGGTTCCCAGCCTTTAGGAGGGCTTCCCCATGACGACTCAATACGCAACCACCAACGGCAACAACGGCACCTGGACCAACGGCAAGCGCGGCGGTAAGCGCGCCTTCACCCTGATCGAGATCCTGATTGTGGTCGTGATCCTGGGTGTGCTCGCGGCCCTGGTCGTGCCGAGCGTGACCAGCGCCTTGGATGATGCGAAGACCGAGGCTGCCGAGGCCCGCGGCTCGCAGATCCTGACCATGGTCACCCGCTTCAACCAGTTCCAGCCCGGCGGTGCATCGATCTCCCTGCCTTCATCGGCCGGTGCGATCACCACCACCGAGCTCGACAAGCTGGTCACCGCCGGCTATTGCGAGGGCGATGACATCACCAACCAGCTGACCAACAACTCGACGTGGTTCTACGACCCCACCACCAAGACGATCGCTCCGGAGTGATCCTGTCGGCTGGAACCTGAAGACGTGGCGCGCCGTGCACGGGCAACCGTGCGCGGCGCGCAGTACGAAGGGACCGAGTGAAACTGGAGGGCACACCATGTTCAAGGCACTTGCACCACGCACCGACATCGCCATCGACTTCGGCACGGACCGCACCAGGCTGGTGCAGCTGAGCCAAGACGGGCTCGACGCATCGATCGATGCGGCCGCGGAGTTCGATGCCTCGCCCTTCTCGGTCTCCGGCGCGGAGATCTCGATCGAGCCCGGCTTCGTGCAGGCCCTGCGCCGAGCGCTCAAGTCCGGTGGGTTCGCCGGCCGCCGCTGCGCCCTGACGATTCCCTGCTCGTCGCTCTTGGTGGATACGGCCGAACTGCCGTCGCTGGCCAAGGACGAACTCCTGCAAGGCGCGATCTGGGAGGCGGTCGACCGCTTCGGCCTCGATCGCGATGCGCTTCACCTAGGCACCCTGCCGCTTGGCGGCGGAAGCCGTTCCGGTGGTGCCACCGAACACCTGCTCGTGGGCATTCGACGTCAAGTCGCGATGGCCCTGACCGATTGCGTCGCCCGCGTCGGACTCGAGCCGAGCCGCATCGAAGCCGCGCCGCTGGCCGCACTGCGCACCGCCTGGCGCGGCATGAAGATGGCCACGGCCGGCGGCTGCTTCGCCGTGCTCCATCTCGAAGACGGCAAGGCCGGGCTCAGCATCATGTCGGGTGCCGGGCTGGCCTTCCACCGCGCCTTCGATTGGAAGCCCACATCAAGCGGCGACTCGCAGGCCGAGTGGATCCCCGTCGAGGGCGAGGATCCCGGCACGGCTCGGGTCTTCCGCTGGTACGGCCTGGCCGAAGAAACACTGCAGTGCTTCCGGCACATCGATCGCAAGCTCGGTGGTGCGTGGCCGTCGCAGCTCGTCCTCACGGGCCCCGCGGCCACTGACCCCGCGCTGACCACGGCACTCTCGAGCGTGTGCAGTGTGCACGCCCTTGCCGTGGGGCTCGCACCCGGCGTGCTGCAGGGCGTGCTCGATCCGATGGCTGCACCGTGCACGTGGAGCGCCGCACTCGGCAGCGCCCTGAACGGACAGGCCAGTGGCAGCGGACGGAGGGCCGCATGAACGAGTTCCATGTCAATCTCCTGCCGCCTGAGGCACTGCGCCACGCGGGCATCCGGCTGCGCCGACGAATCGTCGCGCTGGCCGCAACAGCATTCGCCGTCACGCTCGGCGGCTTGGCCGCGCACAGCTTCAACGAGAACCGCTCCGCGGCGATCCGGGTGGCGGTGGCACAGGACCTTCGCGAGAGCGCCCAGAGCATCGATGACGTGCATGCCATGCTCATGGCCGAGCGCGAGCACCTCAAGCGCCTGGTGGCGTGCCAGCAGACCGTGTCCCTGCCGGCCCAGGCGAGCGATGTGATCGCCACGATCAGCCATCTCCTGCCAGAGGGTGTCTCGCTGCACGCGATGAAGATCAGCATCAGCGAATCCAAGGCCACGGCCGTACGTGGGCAGGCTCAACCTGCACCGGCTGGCCAGGCGAGCCAGCCCAAGCCCGTGACGCTCGATGTGGCGCTCGCCGGCCACAGCATGACCCTCGGTGCAGTCTCGGAACTCGAGCAGCGCCTGGGCGCACGCGCGCCATTCGTCAGCGTGCGACGCAACGAAGTCAAGCAGGCCGGCTCGGGCGAGCAGGCCTTCAGCCTCACCGTGCGCGTCGATCCGTGGGCGCAGCCGGGCGGCGCCGAACGCATCGTCTCAAGGAGCATGCCATGACCAGTTGGCCCGCCATCAGCCGCGAGACCGCCATGGCCGCGGGGACCACGCTCGTCGGAACGATCGTCGTGCTCGGCATGTTCGTGGTCCCCAACTACGCCCGCGCCTCGGATCTGCAGCGCCAACGCACCAAGCTCGAGCAGAGCACGGAGCAGTACCTGGCCAAGCGAGCCGACCTCGAGCGCCTTCAGGCCGAAGTGACCACGCTGCGTCGCGATGTCGAGCAGGAGTGGCGCCTCGTGCCCAACTCCCCGGCCGAGAGCCGGCTCGGTGATGCGGTCAGCCGCAGCGTCGATGGCAAGAGCGTGCTGGAAAACTCGGTCAAGCTCGGCGATCCGATGGACTTCGCCCCTGCCGGTTCCAAGCCCGGCGACTTCCAGCGCCGCAGCGTGCGCGTGGACATGGTCGGTGACTTTGCCGCTGTCTTCGACGTCATCAACTCGATCGACGACAGCCGTGCGTGGAACAGGATCTCGAGCATCGATCTGCGCCGCACCGACGGCAGCTCGATCGCGGCGCAGATCGACCTCGAGGAGTTCTTCCTGGCGCCGCCGCCGGCGCAGGCGTCATCCGGAGGCAACCCATGAGCGCCGTCTCAAGCACCTGGCACGACCTCTGCAGCAAGCTCGGCGTGAACCCGAAGCAGTTCGCGCTCCTTGGCGGCGTGGCCATCGCCGCGGTCGGCCTGCTGATGTTCAAGGTGGCTGGCCCTGCGAAGCCAGCCAAGGCAGCAGCAGCCAAGCCTGGCCCAGTGGCCGCGGCTCCCGCCCCGGCACGACCCAAGGCCATTGAGTTCGTGCTGGAGGAGCATCCGTCCGGTAATCCATTCGCTCCGCTGGCCTTTTCGGCGCCCGAAGCAGTTCGACAGGCCCAGTCCGGGGAAGCCCCAGCACCGGCTCCCGCTGCAGCAACGCCATCATTCGACCTGACCGCCACCCTATCGGGTGAGTTTGCGGTCATCAACGGCCGAACGGTCCGCCGAGGAGACGTGCTGACCGAGGCATCCACCGGGATTTCTTGGGTCGTGCGAGAGATCGGGCTTCGTCATGCCGAACTTGAATCCGATGGTCGTCTGGTGAGGATCGCCCTCGACGGGTGATCGCCAGGCTCCTCGGATTCGGGAGGCACGATGGTTCGCAACAACCCAACCCCTCGCCCTGCAGCCTCGAACCTCGACGCAGCGCCCACGTCGCTCGGACAGGTCCTGATCGATTGGGGCGACCTGACTCCGGCCCAGCTGCGAGAGGCACTCGCCATCCAATCATCGAGCACCTGCCGGCTGATGCTGGGCGAAGTCGTCGTGCAGCAAGGCTGGATCACCAATGAGCGCCTGCTGCAGGCTGTTGCCGCCGCACGCGGCCTCACCTTCATCGAGGACCTTGCGACAGCCTGCGATCCGGGAGCGCGTGCACTCGTGCCGCCGGAGCTGCGTGAACGTCACACCGTGATCCCGGTCCGCCTCGACGGCGGCGAACTCATCGTCGCGACGGCCGAGCCCGAGGACTTCTTCGTGCTCGAGGACCTCACCAAGGCCAGCGGCTTCCGGGTGCGATTCGTCGTCGCGACGGCCGACTCGATTCGAGCCGTGCTGTCCGGCGGCGGCATCGACGAACCCGCACCGTCGCGCGCCAACGAGCAAGCCGAGGAGATCTTCGCCGAGGTCGACGAGGCCCAGTTCACGGTGGCCGAGAACGAAGCCGCCGATCTTGCCGCAGAGGACACCACGGGCACCAGCGGACCGGTGGTGAAGCTCGTGAACTTCATCATCGCCGGCGCCGTGGCCGATGGAGCGAGCGACATCCACATCGAGCCCGACGACGGTTCGCTGCGCATCCGCTACCGCATCGACGGCGTGCTCTCGGTCAAGACCAACGTGCCGTGGCGCATGCACGCCGCGATCTCGAGCCGTGTCAAGATCATGGCGCGACTCGACATCAGCGAGCGACGCGTGCCCCAGGACGGCGAGATCGCGATCAAGGTCAACGGCAAGCCCATCGACCTCCGCGTCAGCACGCTGCCCGGCAAGTTCGGCGAGAAGATCGTCATGCGCGTGATCGACACGAGCTACGCCAAGCTCGGCCTGGAGAAGCTCGGTTTCCGTCCGGCGATGCTGGAACGCTTCCGCGCGGTGATCGACGAGCCCCACGGCGTCGTGCTCGTCACCGGTCCCACCGGCAGCGGCAAGAGCACCACGCTGTACTCCGTGCTGCAGCAGTTCGACACCACCGAGCTGAACCTGAGCACCGTCGAGGATCCCGTCGAGAGCAACCTCGCCGGCGTGCACCAGGCACAAGTGAACGTCAAGGCGGGACTGACCTTCGCAGGCGCCCTGCGAGCCCTGCTCCGCCAGGACCCCGACATCATCATGGTCGGCGAGATCCGCGACGGCGAGACGGCACAGATCGCCGTGCAGGCTGCGCTCACCGGCCACATGGTCTTCAGCACGCTTCACACGAACGATGCCGCCAGCGCCGTGACCCGGTTGCAGAACCTCGGTGTCGAGCCGTTCCTGGTCGCGGCCGCATTGCGTGGCGTGCTGGCCCAGCGTCTCGTGCGCCGCATCTGCAAGCACTGCAAGACGGAGTACGAACCGGATGCGGCTGAACGCGCCGCGATGGGCGAGTTCGGCGCCCATGCCGAGCGGCTCTGGAAGGGTTCGGGATGCCGCGCCTGCCACGAGCGCGGCCTCAGCGGCCGGCTCGGCCTGTACGAACTGCTCGCCCCGGATGCCGACGTCCTCGAGGCGATCTCAGCCCGGACCGAACCTGCCGCCCTCAAGCGGCTCCTGCGCGACAAGGGCTTCGAGACCCTGTGGGTCGACGGCATGCGCAAGGTGATCGACGGACTCACGACCACTGAGGAGGTGCACGGTGCCTGCCGCCATTGATGCCAGCCTGATCGGTTCAGTCGATGCCGCTGCACCCCGCAAGTTCGCCTACCGCGCCAGGCGCGGCAGCGGCGAGCTCGTGCGCGGCGTGCTCGAGGCTCCGTCCCACGAAGTCGCCGTCCGCCAGCTCCGGCGCGATGGCCTGGTGGTGCTGAGCATCGAGCTGGGCGACCTCGCCGCGGCGGTCGGCCAGAAGGGCGCCATCTCGCGCAACCGCCTGAGCGCACGCTTCAGCAATGACGACGTGATCGCGCTGTGCCAGCAGCTCTCGGTCATGATGAAGACCGGCGTGCCGCTCGCCGAGGCTCTCGAGACCTTCAGCGAGCAGGCAGCGCGACCCGAGGTGGCGACGGTCGTTCGAGCGATCAAGGACGACGTCTGCGAGGGCGAGGAATTCAGCGCTGCCCTCGCGAAGTGGCCGAGGATCTTCCCGTCGATCCTCGTGAGCCTCATGCAGGCGGCCGAGGCCAGCGGCACCATGGACGAGATGCTCTCGCGCGTCGCCAAGGATCTGCTCAAGGCACGCAAGACGGCCAAGCAGGTCAAGGGCGCGATGGTCTACCCGGGCATCATGCTCGCCGTCGCGATCATCGCCGTCACCGTGATCATGGTCTTCGTGCTTCCGACGTTCGCACCGCTGTTCAAGGCGCAGGGCGACCGGCTTCCCCTGCTCACCAAGTGGTTGCTCGCCGCAAGCGGGTTCCTCAAGGGCTGGTGGCACCTCTACCTGCCGGCGCTGGGTGCGCTGTGCTTCGCCGCCACGGTCGCTGCGCGAACGGCTCGCGGCCGCCTGGCCATCGACTGGGCCAAGCTCAACCTGCCCATCATCTCGCCGATGTTCCGCCAGCTCTACGTGGCGCGCATGACCAACACCATGGGCACATTGCTCGCCGCCGGGGTGCCGCTGCTGGAGGTCATCCGCATCACCAAGGCCGTCACCGCCAACACCTACTGGGACCGCATGTGGGATGACCTCCGCGAGCGCGTGAATCACGGGCAGGAGATGAGCCCCACGCTGCTGCAGGCCGTGTTCATCCCCCGCAACATCAGCGCGATGTTCAACGCCGGGGAACGCGCGGGGCGCCTGCCTGAGGTCCTCGAGCGCATCGCCGCCTTCGCCGAAGAGGAACTCGACGCGGCGATCAAGACGGTGACCGGCATGATCGAGCCGCTCATGATCATCTTCATGGGCGTCGTCGTCGGCGGCATCGCAGCGAGCATCCTGCTGCCGATCTTCCGGATGAGCTCGTCGGTTCAGTGAGTCCTGCGGCGGGAGCCGATGCTGCCGCGCAACTCAACGACCAAGCGTGCGCGAGGCAAGGCCTCGCACATCGACCACGCCGAACACGTCGAGCGCTGCCAGGAGCAGCGCAACCGCCAACAGCGCGATCACTGCGCCCATCAGGCGCGACGAGCGCGGCGTCCGCGCGGATGGGGACCGCGTGCCAGCGCTGGCAACGCCTGCTCCGCCTCGTGATCCCGATCGTCCGGCGGCCGGTCGCTGTCCCGCTGCATCGGGGCGCTGCGTGGCCAGGGTGGCAGGCTTCGGTGCGAGCACCGCGCGCAGCGCCGTCGCCAGCGCGCCGGCATCGGCATGGCGATCGCCTGGATCCTTGGCGAGGCACTGCGCCACGGCATCCGCCAGCGCGTCGGGCGCATCCGGCAGGGCTTCCCGCAGGTCGGGCACCTTGCCCTGCGAAACGGTCTGGATCGCCTCGGCCACCGGCACGCCCCTCACGTCGTACGGATACGTCTCCGAGAGCAGTTCGAAGAGGATCATGCCGAGCGCATACACATCGGTGCGCGCATCGATCCGATCGCGCTGGCCCAGGCACTGCTCGGGACTCATGTACTGCAGGGTGCCAACGAGCTGGCCCGTCTCGGTCCGCACGCCGAAGCGGGAGGAGTCCTCCTGCGCGGCACGGGCAATCCCGAAATCGATCACCTTCACCTGCGCACGCGCATCGACGAGGATGTTGCCCGGCTTCAGGTCGCGATGCACGATGCCCTGCGCGTGCGCATGCGAGATGGCATCGCACACGCGCACGAAAAGCTCAAGCCGCCCGCGCATCGGCAGCGATTGCCGCGCCGCCCAATCGGTCAGGTCGAGCCCATCATCGATGAACTCCATCGCGAACCAGGGGAACGTCGACTGGCCATCATCATGAAGACCGCTGGCATGCAGCCTCGCAATGCCCGGATGGTCGAGCTTGGCCAGGATCGCCGATTCCTGCTGGAACCTGCGCATGGCGATGTCGGTCACGCCACCGCGTGAGAGCACCTTCACGGCGGCCCGCGACGGCTGGCCTTCCCGGGTACCCACGTACACGCGACCCATCCCGCCGGAACCGATCAGACGTTCGATGCGGAAGCCCCCAAGCTCAAGGCCCAGCATCGGATCAACGACGATCGGCCGTCGTGGCGTCGATCCGGCGGCAGACTCGGCACTGGTCGGCTGGTGCGCGAGAATCCGCTTGGCTTCCTCCCGAACCAGCGCATCGTCGGTGCGCTCGCAGAGCCACTCATGCACATGCTGCACGCCGTCGGCCTGCGCCTGTCGAGCCAATTCGCGTGCGGTCGATCGCTGCTGAGGCGTCATGCTGCCTCCTGGTGCACGGGGCCGTCGACCGGAAGATCGACCGTGACGGTTGTTCCTTGCCCCACGGCGCTCTTCACATCGATCCGCCCCCCGAGCATGAGCACGATCCGCCGCGTGATGCTCATGCCGAGCCCGGTGCTGGCGAAGCGCATGCCCTCCTCGCGACGCACGGGCTGGAACGGCTCGAACAGCCGATCAAGCTGGCTGCGGTCCATGCCGCGACCGGTGTCAATCACCTCAATGCGGTAGTCATCCGGCCCCGGCCTCGATGCCTTCACGGTGATCATGCCGCCCACGGTGTACTTGGCTGAATTCGAAAGCAGATTCAACAGGACTTGCCGCAACCTGACCGGGTCGGACGTGACCGCACCGAAGCCGGGCTCGACCTCGGCGTGGACCTTGGACCGGTTCTGCATGACCATGGGCACCGCAATCGAAATCGACTCCTCGATCACCGCCGGCAACTCGACCGGCTGGAGCGAGAGCTCGAGCTTGCCCGACTCGGCCTTGCTGTAATCAAGCACATTGTTGATCAGGGCAAGCAATCCACGCCCGGCGACCACGATGCGCCGGGCATCCTCCACGACTTGGTCGCCCCGCGGGTCCTCGGCGATCATCTCCGCGTAGCCGATGACCGCATTGAGCGGCGTGCGCAACTCATGGCTGAGGTCGGCCAGGAAGAGCCCCTTCGCGGCACTGTGATGTTCCGCCTGCCGGCGCGCAGCATC